>JADGPM010000146.1 GCA_017882425.1 Solirubrobacteraceae bacterium | reverse complement strand
GCCCAACCGGACCAGCCCGACGTCGTTGTCGGCTACCGCCTCAAGCGCGCCGATCCGTTCATCCGCACGGCATACGCGCGTGCCTACCGCCTCGCGCTGAACATCTTCTTCAGGCTCGGAGTGCGCGACGTCGACTGTGCCTTCAAGCTTTTCCGGCGCTCAGCGCTCGAGGGCATCCGCCTCGAATCGGGCGGCGCGTTCATGTCGGCCGAGCTGCTCATCAAGCTCAAGCAGCGCGGCCGCAAGATCGCCGAGGTCGGCGTGCCGCACTACCCGCGCACGGCGGGCAGCCCCACCGGCGCCAAGCCATCGGTCATCTTCCGCGCGGTGCGCGATTTCTGGCGCCTGCGCATCCGGTTGTGGACCAACCGCGCCGGGACGCTCGAGCGCGGCGAGCCCGTACTGTCGGGCGCCTCAGCGACGGCAGATTAGTCGGGCTTGTGGCCCTCGCCCGACTCGTCGGGCAAGTCGACATTGAGCGAGTTCACGAACTCGCGGAAGACGTTGAGCTTCTCGTCCTCGGCACCTTCCGGAATGACTCCGGCCCGGTCGAGGACGGAGTCCGTCGCGAAGATGGGCACGCCGGCGCGCACGGCGAGGGCGATCGCGTCGCTCGGGCGGGCATCGAGGTCGACCTCGCGGCCGTCGATCTGGAGCTGCATGCGCGCCCGAAAGGTGTCGTCGGCGAGGTCCGAAACGATGATCCGCTTGAGCGTGACACCGCATTCGGCGAGCGTCTGCGAGAAGAGGTCGTGGGTCATCGGCCGTTCCGGAACCACGCCCTGGAGGCGCATCGCGATCGCGTTGGCCTCCCACGGGCCGATCCAGATGGGCAGGTAACGGTCGTGCCCGGTGTCGCGCAGGATGACCACGTGCTGCGACGACATCATGTGGACGCGGACACTCTCGACGACCATCTCGTTGAGCGCACCGTTTGCAGCGCCATTGCCCTCGCTCAGGGCGTCCCCGCCGGACATGGCGGGAATTCTACCGCCGGTCCTACGGCCCGGCGGTGGGTGTGCCGGGCGCTCCCTGGGGAGTTCGCCGCGGCCTGATCGTGGGCTCGACGCTCGCCGGGATCTGGGTCACCGTGGGCGAAGGAGTCGGGATGAAGCTGGCCGGCGGCGGCAGAGTCGGCACGGCCGTCTGCAATCCAGACGGCGCCGGCGAGCCGATGGGTGTCTGGGGTGCCACCAGCGGGACCTGGTAGAGCCCGTCCGGGCGGGCCCAGACGAGGATCGGCGGCTGGGTGACGCCACGGTCGACGATGTACATGCCGGTCAGGTCAGAGAAGGGCGGGGCGCCATTGGCGGCGATGTACTGCTGCTGGTACGTGCCCTGGTCCTTGTCGTAGACCAGGATGCGCGACCACTTCTTGTCCCACAGGTAGAGGTCGCCGCTGCCCTTGAGGCCCGTCGCGGCGAGCATCTCGTACAGGTGGCCCGGACGCAGATTCTTATCGTCGGGCGCCGGGTCGAGCGAGAAGCCCGAGTCGCGGCCGTTGAAGTAGCGCGTCAGCGCCGGCTCGGTCACGGCGTACACGTCGCCATCGATCATCAGCTGCTTGAACGCCGAGACGTTCTCGGTCGTGCCGACGAAATAGGGCGCCGGGGCGGAGAAGCCGCTGCCGTCGGCGGTTGGCTCATAACGCAGGATCTGCTGGGCCGTTGGGTAGGGCACGTAGATCCGATACAGGCCCTGGTCGGCGTTGATGACGAAGGTCTCGATGTCGACTACATCCGCGCCCCAGACCTGGTCGCCCGCGACCCGGACCTGGCCGAGCGTGCCGCCACCCTGGGCGTCCGACGGCCGCCAGCGCCACAGCCCGCCGTTGGTGTCGACGATGAGCAGGTCCGGCCCGCCCAGACCGAGAAGACGCGGTTGGGCCATGCCCTGGGCGGACCCGCTGCCGGTCTGGACGATCGTCGCCACGGAGCCATTCGTCGGGTCGACGCGGACTACGCCCGTCCCGACGATCGCGTAGGCGGCGGCGTCGGGGCCGACGACGAGGCCCGTGATCAGCTCGCCGGCTGGTGCGCTGTAGAAGCGTGAGCCGCTCACCGCGGTGGTGTTGAAGAGCGTGTCGAGGCCGTTGGCCACCTGTGCCTCGACTCGGTTCCAGGTGGCCGCGTCGACGCCGTTCTTGGCGCTCACCAGGTCGTCCCACGCTGTCTGGAGGAGCAGCTGCGCGCTCGTCGGATCGGAGTGAAGGAGGTCGGCCGACCCGAAGACCTGGTTCGCCTTGCTCGTTGCGTCGGCCAGCGCGGCGGCCGCGTCGGGTGTGTTGTTGACAGGGCTCTCGGTCCGGAACGGGCCGAGGTACCAGACCAGTGCGCCGAGCACGACGATGACCGCGACGAGCGCGATGGCCGCTATCGAGGCACGGCGCCGGCTTTCGGTCGACTCGGCGGCCGTGCGCATCCGTCGGTAGCCGGCGCGCCGGCGCGGCATCAGATCGAGGATCCGGCCGACTGTTCCGGAGATCCCGTCGCGGACGCCCGTTCGTGCCGCGCCGGCGCGGTCGCGCACGGCGCTACCCAAGGCAGAGACCTGGTCCGCGAGCGGGATGGGCGAGTGCTCGGGCGCGCCGGCGAGCGGCTCGGCGACAGACACCGGCACAAGGCGGTGCTCGACGCGCGAAAGTGATACCTCTGTCGCCTCGAGGGCAATGACCGCGTCGGAGCCCTCACCCGCGGCGGCCACGAAGAGGTGATGAAGGTGCTCCACCGCCGACTGGGGATGGAGCGTCACGACTGCGTTCTTGAGCTCCTCCGTGCCCACGACCTCGACCAGGTTGCGCGAGCACAGGACGAGCGAGTCACCGACGGCGAAGTCACCGCGCCACACGCCAAGGCGCAGGTTGTCCGCGGCGGGCAGGCCCACGCCCGAGTGGTGTTCGGGCATGAGCAGCCGCGCCGACCTAATCAGGTACGCGTTCGCATCGCCGGCAGTGGCCACGTACAGCTCGCTGCCGCGCACGACGGCAAGCGTTATGCCGATCGAGTAGGCCGACAGCCCGCCGCCCTCACGCGACTGGCGCAGCTTGCGGTTCGCGGCACGGACGGCCTTCTCGAGCACGATCGAGATGCCCGCCGACTCGTCGTAGTAGTACTCGCGCCGGATCGTGTCGGCGACGAGGCGACAGGCGTCGCGCGTTTTGCCGCCGGTCTGCTTGGTGCAGACGATGAGATACAGGCTGCCCTTGGTGCGCGCCTTCGAGCCGGTCGTCGGCTCGGTGACGACGATCGCGTCGGCGGAGTTGGATAGCCGGTCTTCCTCAGAGACGAGCCCATATTTGAGCGCGAGCCGGGAAGCCATCGCGGGCCAGTCTAGCGCGGGGAGAAGGCTCGGCCCGGTGGCCGGATAACGACCCTCAGCTCGAGCAGATGGGCGCCGTCGGCCATGTCCCCGAACGCGGCGAGAAGCTCAGCCTGACGCAGGAGAAGCTCCTGGGCGACGAGGCTGTCCGTGGCGCTGACGATCAACGCTGGTGGCTGCACGGCCAGCAGCTTCGACGCGCCGCGGGCCGCGGGCAGCAGCTCCTCGACGAGGCGCTGCCAGGCCATCATGCGCCGCGCCAGGCGCAACTCTTCCTCGATGCCGATCTCGGCGGCGATGCGCGGCAGCATGTCGCCCACACGCGTGGGCTGGCGCTTGGCTGTCACCGGTTCCCCTGCCGCAGCTGGCCCGGAGACACGGTCCACACCGTCGACGCGGCCACCAGAGCCGGATCCAGGTCGTCAGTCGTGGTCGTGGTCACGAACGCCTGCGGGAGGGCACCGATGCGCCGCACAAGGTGGGCGCGGCGATCGGGATCGAGCTCCGAGAAGACATCGTCGAGCAGAAGCAGTGGCGGTTGGCCGACGCTGTCGGTGAGCAGGTCGAGCTGCGCCAGCTTGTAGGCGAGGATCGCCGTCCGCTGCTGACCGCGCGACGCGGACGATGCCAGCTCACGCTCGTCGCTGACGAACGCGATGTCGTCGCGGTGTGGTCCGATCAAGGTCGCCCCGTTCCACATCTCCTTCTCACTCGTATCGATCAGACGGCGGCGCAGCGCGTCGCGTGTCGTTTCCCCGGGTTGCGGCTCGGCATTCGTCAGGTAGCGCAGCTCGAGCGGCTCCTCCCCGGGCGCGATCTCCTGGTGCGCGGCCGACAGGGGACGGCTGAGCTGGGCGAGCGCCGCGCGCCGCCAGTCGACGATCTGCGCGCCATCGTTGATCACGACCTCGTCCCAATAGCGCAGCTCGTCAGGCGCGGCCATTCCCTCGCGCACCTGGCGGAGCAGGTTGTTGCGCTGCGTCAGCGTTCGCGCGTAGGTCGACATCGTGGCCGCCGATGCCGGGACCGTCTGGGCGATCAGCGTGTCGAGCGAGTTGCGGCGCAGGCCGGGTGAGCCGACGACGAGGAGCATGTCCTCCGGAGCGAAGAGGACCACCGGCAGGGTCGCGGCAAGCGCCGCCGGGCGGCGGGCGACCCCGTTGACCAGAACCCGCTTCCGCCCGCCGCCTGTGGCCGTCCTGACGATGACCAGCTCGACCTTGTCGCTGCCCTGCGCGGTCCCAACAACTTCCGCCTCGAGCCGGGCGAACTCGGCACCCCAGCTGACCAGCTCGCCATCCTGGCCGGCACGATGGGACCGCGCCGTCCCGAGCACGAGGATCGACTCGAGCAGGCTCGTCTTGCCCGCCGCGTTGGGGCCAACGACGACCTGCGGTCCATCCGCGAACGACACGTCCAGGGCGCTGTACGAACGGAATGTGGTGAGTGACAGTCTCTCGACGCGCATCGTTTCAGCGCGCCGCGCGATGTGCGGCCCTGCTCAGGACGGCGTGCGCACGGGCATGATCACATGGACGTACTCGGCGGCGGCGTCCGTGGGCTTGATCACGCCGGGCGAAAGCGGCCCGGAGAACTCGAGCGCGAGCTGGTCGTAGTCGAGGTTGGCCAGGGCCTCCTGGAGGTACTTGGCGTTGAACGAGATCTGCATGGCGTCGCCCTCGATCGCCGCCTCGACGTCGGTCTGCGCCTCGCCCACGTCAGCAGCGGCCGCGATGTTGATCGTGCCCGTGCCTTCTTCGCCCACCTTGAGCCGGACAACGTTGGCCGCTGAGGACGCGATGAGGGCCGAGATGCGCACGGCCTTGAGCAGCTCGTCGCGCTCGACCACGGCGCGCGTCGAATGCGATGACGGCAGCACCTGCTGGTAATTCGGGAACTGGCCGTCGATCAGGCGGCTGACGATGTCCACGTCAGCGACGTGCATGAGCACCTGGCTCTTGGAGCTCGCGAGCATGAAGTCGACCGGGTCGTCCGTGTCGGTCAGGACGCGCATCAGCTCTGC
>JADGPM010000145.1 GCA_017882425.1 Solirubrobacteraceae bacterium | reverse complement strand
GCGCGTCGACGGCCTCCTGCAGCATGCGCTTCTCGTTGTTGACGATGATCTCCGGCGCGCCGAGGTCGAGCAGCCGCTTGAGGCGGTTGTTGCGGTTGATGACGCGGCGGTAGAGGTCGTTGAGGTCGGACGTGGCGAAGCGCCCGCCGTCGAGCTGCACCATCGGGCGCAGCTCCGGCGGGATCACCGGCACGGCCTCGAGGACCATCATGTCGGGCTGGTTGTTCGAGTTCAGGAACGCGGACAGCACCTTGAGCCGCTTGACCGCGCGCGCCTGCTTCTGGCCCTTGCCGTTCTTGACGAGGTCCTCCAGGTCGACGCGCTCGTGCTCCATGACGATGCCGGGCAGGTCCTGCGGCGCGAGGCCGCCGCCGGCCTGGCGGTCGGCGTCGACCTTGCGCGGCGAGGCCTCGCGGTCGTAGTCCGGCTTGTCGCGCAGGAGCTCGCGGATGTGCTCGGCGCCCATGCCACCGCCGAAGTACTCCCCGAAGCCGTAGGGCGAGCCGAAGCGCCCCTTCAGCTCACGGAAGAACGTCTCGTCGGCGATGATCTTCTTGGGCTTGAACTCGTCCTTCTCGGCGGCCTTCTCCTTGTAGCTGGAGAGCGGCCACTCCTTGCCCTCCTCCGGCGGATCCTCCGACGGCTCGTCGCGGTTGGCGAACAGCTTCCAGACCTCACGCAGGCGCGAGCGCGCGTCCTCGTAGTAGGCCTCGGTGTCGTCGATGTCCGCGTTGAAGGACTTCTTGACGTCGGCGACGAGCTTCTTGCGCTCCTCCTCCGACAGCTTCTTGACGTTGATCTCGAGCGAGTCGGCCCAGAGGTGGTCCTCGTCGCTGAAGTCCGACTGCGAGCCGGACTCCAGGTAGGCGACGCGTGCGTCGAGCGAGCCGCGCAGCTCCGTCGTGCGCTCCTTCTCCTCGGACTCGAGCCGGTCGAGCTCCTCCTGCATCTGGGCCTCGAGCTCCGGCAGGTCGCGCCAGCGCGCCTCCTGGTCGACCCAGGTGACGATCGACGCCGCGAAGTACAGGATCTTCTCGAGCTCCTTGGGAGCCATGTCGAGCAGGTAGCCGATGCGGCTCGGCACGCCCTTGAAGAACCAGATGTGGCTGACCGGGGCGGCGAGGTCGATGTGGCCCATGCGCTCACGGCGCACCTTGGAGCGCGTGACCTCCACGCCGCAGCGCTCGCAGACGATGCCCTTGTAGCGCACGCGCTTGTACTTGCCGCAGTAGCACTCCCAGTCCTTGGTCGGACCGAAGATGCGCTCGCAGAAGAGGCCGTCCTTCTCCGGCTTGAGCGTGCGGTAGTTGATCGTCTCCGGCTTGGTGACCTCGCCGGAGCTCCAGGAGCGGATCTGCTTGGAGGAGGCGAGGCCGATCTCGATAGCGTCGAAGTTGTTGATATCGATCATGTGATTCCTTCGTGTCGCAGTCGCGGGACGCAGGCCTGAGGCCTACGCCTCGACCTCGTCGTCGCTGATGTCCTCGATCACGAGCTCGTCGTCGGTCTCCACCGACAGCGCCTCGTCGTCGGCTCCGGGCTCGCCACCGACGGCGGCCTCGGCCGCGTCGGCGTCGATCTCGGCGGCCGGCTCCTCGGTGTCCTCGGCCTCGGGCTCGGGCTCGGCGTCCCCGACGCGCACGCCGGAGAGGTCGATGCCGAGCTCCTCTGCCGCGCGCAGCAGGTCGTCGTCCTCGTCGCGCAGCTCGGCGCTGCCGCCCTCCTCGGAGACGACGTTCACGTCCAGCGCGAGCGACTGCATCTCCTTGAGCAGCACCTTGAACGACTCGGGGATGCTCGGCTCGGGGATGTTCTCGCCCTTGACGATCGCCTCGTAGGCCTTCACGCGGCCGACCGTGTCGTCGGACTTGACCGTGAGCATCTCCTGGAGCGTGTAGGCGGCGCCGTACGCCTCGAGCGCCCACACCTCCATCTCGCCGAAGCGCTGACCGCCGAACTGCGCCTTGCCGCCCAGCGGCTGCTGGGTGACGAGCGAGTACGGGCCGGTCGAGCGCGCGTGGATCTTGTCGTCCACGAGGTGCAGGAGCTTCAGGATGTACATGTAGCCGACGGTCACCTGCTGCTCGAACGGCTCGCCGGTGCGGCCGTTGAACAGCGTGAACTTGCCGGATGCGCGGCGGCCCGGGGCACGCGAGGTGTCCACGTCCATGCGGATGCGGCCGGTGTGCTCCTCCTGCCACTGCACGAGCGCCGTGTCGACGTCCTCGACGGTCGCGCCGTCGAACACCGGGGTGGCGACGTAGACGCGGTTGCCGTCGTCCTTGGACTCCTTGTGCGCCTGCGTGCCGTCGTCGTACCAGCCCTGCGCGGCGGCCCACCCGAGGTGGGTCTCCAGCAGCTGGCCGACGTTCATGCGCGACGGGACGCCGAGCGGGTTGAGGATGACGTCGACGGGCGTGCCGTCCTCGAGGAACGGCATGTCCTGCTCGTCGACGATCTTCGAGATGACGCCCTTGTTGCCGTGGCGCCCGGCGAGCTTGTCGCCCTCGGAGATCTTGCGCTTCTTCGCGACGAAGACGCGCACGAGCTCGTTGACGCCCGGCGGCAGGTCGTCGCCGTTGTCCCGCGAGAAGGTCAGCACGTCGATGACGACGCCGCCCTCGCCGTGGGGCACCTTCAGCGAGGTGTCGCGGACCTCGCGCGCCTTCTCCTTGAAGATCGCGCGGATCAGCTTCTCCTCGGCCGTCAGCTCGGTCTCGCCCTTCGGCGTGACCTTGCCGACGAGCAGGTCGCCGGAGCCGACCTCCGCGCCGACGCGGACGATGCCGCGGTCGTCGAGGTTGCGCAGCGACTCCTCCGAGCGGTTCGGGATGTCGCGCGTGATCTCCTCGTCGCCGAGCTTCGTCGTGCGCGCGTCGATCTCGTACTCCTCGATGTGGATCGAGGTGAGCTCGTCGTCCTTGACGAGGCGCTTGCTGAGGATGATGGCGTCCTCGAAGTTGTAGCCCTCCCAGGACATGAAGGCGACCATCAGGTTCTTGCCGAGCGCCATCTCGCCGCGGTCGGTCGAGGCCCCGTCGGCGAGGAAGTCGCCCTTCTTGACGGGGTCGCCGTTCTTCACGCGCGGCTGCTGGTGGATCAGCGTGCCCTGGTTGGAGCGCTGGAACTTGTTGAGGTCGTACTCGTGGCGCTCCTTGCCCTCGATGACGATCTGCTCGGCGTCCACGTAGGTCACCGTGCCGTCCGCCTCGGCGAGGATCACGTCACCGGTGTCGAGCGCCGCACGGCGCTCCATCCCGGTGCCGACGAGCGGCGCGTTGGCGACGAGCAGCGGCACCGCCTGGCGCTGCATGTTCGAGCCCATCAGCGCGCGGTTGGCGTCGTCGTGCTCGAGGAACGGGATCATCGCCGTGGCGACGGACCAGATCTGCTCGGGCGAGACGTCGACCAGGTCGACGTCCTTCGGCGCGGCGCTGACGTACTGGCCGGCGTGCGTGCGGCAGATGACCTCGGGGCCCTTGAGCTTCCCGGTCTTCTCGTCGACCGGGTGGTTGGCCTGCGCGACGAGCTGCTCCTCCTCCTGGGTGGCGTCCAGGTGGACGATCTCGTCGGTGACGACGCCGTCCTTCACGACGCGGTAGGGCGTCGTGATGAAGCCGAAGTCCGAGATCTGCGCGTAGCTCGACAGCGAGCCGATCAGGCCGATGTTCGGGCCCTCCGGCGTCTCGATCGGGCACATGCGGCCGTAGTGGGTCGGGTGGACGTCGCGGACCTCGATGGGTGCGCGCTCGCGGGTCAGGCCGCCGGCGCCGAGCGCCGACAGGCGCCGGCGATGGGTCAGGCCGGCCAGCGAGTTCGTCTGGTCCATGAACTGGCTGAGCTGCGAGGAGCCGAAGAACTCCTTCTGCGCGGCGACGACCGGGCGGATGTTCACGATCGTCTGCGGCGTGATCGTGTCCTCGTCCTCCGTCGTGAGGCGCTCGCGGACGACGCGCTCCATGCGGTAGAGGCCGACGCGGAACGCGTCCTGGATCAGCTCGCCGACGGTGCGCAGCCGGCGGTTGCCGAAGTGCTCGTACTCGTCGAGGTGGTCGGCGACGGGCTCGCGCGGCAGCGACCAGGCCTCGGCGGCGTAGTCCTTGATCTCGACCTCGCCGTCCTCGGGGATCCCGAGGAGCTTCGGCAGGCTGACGAGCTCCGCGACGAGCGCGTGGATGTCGTCGTGCGTCAGCGTGCGCGTCTCGAGATCGATCTCGAGGTTCAGGCGCGAGTTGAGCTTGTAGCGCCCGACGCGCGTGAGGTCGTAGCGCTTGGGGTCGAAGAACAGCTGGTTGAGCAGCGCGTACGCGGCGTCGACGCTCGGCGGCTCGCCCGGGCGCTGCTTCTTGAAGAGCTCGATCAGCGCGCCCTTCTTCGTCTTCGTCGCCTCGGTGTCGGACTCGATCGTGTTGCGGATGTACAGCGACCCGCCGAACAGGTCCAGGAGCTCCTGGTCGAGGCGCTCGATGTCCTCGTGCGTCTCCTCGGCGTCGGCGTCCGTCTCCGGGTTGTAGGTCATCGCGCGCAGGAGGACCGTGACCGGCAGCTTGCGCTTGCGGTCGATGCGGACGAAGACCTTGCCCTTCTTGTCGATCTCGAGCTCGAGCCACGAGCCGCGGGCCGGCATGAGGTTCGCGGTGAAGACCTGCTTCTCGCGGTCCTTGGGCTCCATGACGTAGGCGCCCGGCGAGCGGACCAGCTGCGTCACGACGACGCGCTCGGTGCCGTTGATGATGAACGTGCCGCGCTCGGTCATCCACGGGAAGTCGCCCATGAAGACGGACTGCTCGCGGATCTCACCGGTCTCGTGGTTGATGAACGCGACGGTGACCGTCAGCGGGCGCGAGTACGTGAGGTCCTTCTCGCGGCACTCGGCGATCGACGCGGCGGGCTCGTCGAAGTGGAACTCGCCGAACTGGACGGCGAGATTCCCGGTGTAGTCCTCGATCGGCGAGATGTCGTCGATCGTCTCCCTCAGCCCTCCCTTCTCAGGGTCCACCAACCATGTGAACGACCGACGCTGGATGTCGATCAGGTTGGGGACGTCGAGGGCTTTGTTCAGACGCGCGAATGAACGGCGCGTCCGGGGAGCATCAACGCGAGGCAAGACAGCGACTCCTCAGGGGGTCGGAACGGACAAATGCGGCGAGGGGCGCGCTTGGCAACGCGCGCGACCGAAGAAGATAGCACAGCGCAAAGCACACCCACCCAGGGGCGCGTCAGCGCTCACGGACCCCGCCTCGGCCTCCGCGTATGTGGCGCGGTGGACTACTTCAGGCGGCTGCGACTATCGGCCGACCGGGGAAGCGTAGCGGACCGCGCCCGATTCGTGTGGCATCGCCGCGATCAGGGCCGGGTCGGCGAGGATCCAGCGCAGCACCCCGGCCGCGGCGCCGCGCACGGCGGCGCCCTCCGCGAGGCCGGCGGCGCGGATCTCGCAGCCGCTCCAGGCCGACGCCAGGACGCGGCGCCCCAGCTCGGCGGTGACCGGCCCCTCGAGCCACGGGGTGAACGGCGTCAGGTAGCCGCCGAGCAGCACCGCCTCGGGGTCGAGCACGTTGACGACCGCCGTCAGCGCGATGCCCAGCGCGTGGCCGGCGGCGTCCAGCGCGGCGAGCGCGCGGACCTCGCCGGCGTCCGCGCGCGCGAGCAGCTCCGCGCCGCCGGCGCGCGGCGGCACGCCGGCGGCGCGCAGCACCGCCGCCTGTCCGGCGACGGTCTCCAGGCAGCCGCGGGCCCCGCAGGCGCAGCGCGCGCCGGCCGGGTCGACGACGACGTGCCCGAGCTCGCCGCCGAAGCCGTGGGTCCCGCGGAAGAGCTCACCGGCGATGACCACGCCCCCACCGATCCCGACCTCGCCCGAGACGCAGACGAAGTCGTCCAGGTCGCGCGCCGCGCCGTCCCAGTGCTCGGCGAGCGCCGCGAGGTTCGCCTCGTTGTCGATCGTCAGCAGCAGGCCGGGACGATCCAGCCGGCGGGCCAGCTCCGCGCCGACCGGCAGCTCGCGCCAGCCGAGGTTCGGGGCCACGACGAGCCGCCCGTCGCGGCGGTCGACGAGGCCCGGCAGGGCGACCCCCGCTCCGAGGACGCGGACCCCGCGCGACTCGACGGCCGCGATCGCCGTGTCCGCGAGGCGTGCGAGCTCGTCGAGGACCGGCCCGGGGCTCCCGGCGCCGTTGGCGGCGACGAGGCGCTCGCTGTGCAGGAGCTGCCCTGCGAGGTCGACGATGCAGACCGCGAGGTGGTCGACGTTGACCTCGAGCCCGGCGGCGGCCACGGCGCCGCCGCTGAGGCTGATGGTGCGCGCCGGCCGCCCGACGCGGCCGGGGTGCTCGTCCTGCCCGGTCTCCGCGAGCAGGCCGAGGTCGAGCAGCTCGGCGACGAGGCTGGAGACCGTCGACTTGTTGAAGCCGGTGCGCAGCGCGATGGTCGCGCGCGAGCGCGGGCCCTCGGCCGCGACGAGCCGCGCGACGGAGCTGAGGTTCGCCCGCCGGATCGCGCGCTGGCTCGAGCGGCCGTCGGGCGGGACGTCGGTCACGCCCTCACGCCGACAGCGCGCCGGAGTTCGCTCGGCCGCTGCGGCGATCCCTCACCGCCCGCCCTCACGCGACTCCGAGCAGGCGCTCGACGAGCAGCTGGTCGACGCGCTCGTGACCGGCGCCGCGCCGTGCCAGCCCGTCGAGGTCGAACTCCTCCTCGGAGAGCTCGCGCGCCGCCTGCGGCGAGTAGGCGCCGACCGTCGGCACACCCAGCGCGGGGGCCTGCGCCGCCGCGAGCGCCTCGGCGAAGCGGGGGTCGGCGTCGAGCTCGCGCGCCTTCTCGGCGAGGATCAGGTACGTGCGCATGCAGCCGCGCGCGAACTCCCGCACCCCGGCGGCGTCCTCGACGCGCAGCGCATGCGCGTCGAAGTGGCGTGGCCCCTCGTATCCCGACCCCTCGAGCAGCCGGACCAGCAGGAACGCCTCCTTGAGGTCCTCCTGGCCGAAGCGGAAGTCCTGGTCGTAGCGGCTCATCCGCTGGGCGTTGAGGTCGATGTGGAAGAGCTTGCCCGCCCACAGCGCCATCGCGACGGCGTGCACGAAGTTCAGCCCGGCCATCGTCTCGTGGGCGACCTCGGGGTTGACGCCGACCATGTGCGGATGGTCGAGGTGGTCGATGAAGGTCAGCGCGTGGGCGACCGTCGCGAGGAACGAGTCGCCGCGCGGCTCGTTGGGCTTGGGCTCGAGCGCGAAGCGCATCTCGTAGCCCTGGTCGCGGACGTACCCGCAGAGGAAGTTCAGCGCCTCCAGATAGCGGTCGTAGGCGTCGCCCGTCGGCTTGGCGGCGGTGACCTCGCTGCCCTCGCGCCCGCCCCAGAAGACGTAGGTCGACGCGCCGAGCTCCGCGCCGAGGTCGATCGACCGCATCGTCTTCTGCAGCGCGAAGCGCCGCACCGCCGGGTCGTTGGCGGTGAACGCGCCGTCCTTGAAGACCGGGTGCGTGAAGAGGTTCGTCGTCGTCATCGGGACGACGAGGCCCGCGGCGTCGACGGCACTGCGAAACCGCTTGACGATGCGGTCGCGCTCGGCGGCCGAGGCGCCGAACGGGACGAGGTCGTTGTCGTGCAGGTTCACGCCCCACGCGCCGAGCTCACCGAGCAGGCCGACGGTGTCGACGGGGTCCAGCGCGGCGCGCGTCGGGTCGCCGAACGGGTCGCGCCCGACGTTCCCGAGGGTCCAGAGGCCGAAGGTGAAGCGATGCTCGGGTGCGGGCTCGTAGGTCATGGCGTTCCCTGCTCCTCGGTATTTGTCGTATGGTGCAACAAATACACCGTACCGGATCCTCCACCCGCCGTGGATGTTCCGCTCGTCAGGGGAGCCCCATGGGAGCACTGGTCGCCGGCATCGACTGCTCGACCCAGAGCACGACGGCCGTCATCGTCGACAGCGACGGCGGCGCGATCGTCGCGCGCGGACAGGCGTCCCACGTCGTCACCGGCGACGGCGGGGCACGCCTGAGCGACCCCGAGGGCTGGTGGACCGCGCTCGCCGCGGCGCTCGCCCGGACGGGCCGCGCGCCCGAGGTCGCGGCGATCGCCGTCGGCGGTCAGCAGCACGGCCTCGTCGTCCTCGACGGCGCGGGGGCGCCGCTCGCGCCGGCCGCGCTCTGGAACGACACGACGAGCGCGCAGGACGCCGCTGCGCTGGTCGAGGACCTCGGGGGCCGCGCCGCATGGGCTGCGCGAACCGGCAGCGTGCCGCTCGCGTCGTTCACCGTCGCCAAGTGGGCGCACCTGCGCCGCACGCAGCCGGCGGTCACGGCGGCGGCCGCCGCGGTGCGCCTCCCCCACGACTTCCTGACCGAGCGCCTCTGCGGGCGCGCGGTGACCGACCGCGGCGACGCCTCGGGAACCGGCTGGTGGTCCCCGGCCGACGGGGCCTACGCGGCCGACGTGCTCGCCCTCGAGCGCGTCGGCCTGGACCCCGCGCTGCTGCCCGAGGTGCTGACCGGCGCCGCCCCGGCCGGCACGCTCACGCCGCGGGCCGCGCAGGCCCTCGGGCTGCCCGCCGGGATCGTCGTCGCCGCCGGGACCGGGGACAACATGGCGGCCGCGGTCGGCCTGGGCCTGGAGCCGGGCACGCCCGTCATCAGCCTCGGCACGTCCGGCACGGCGTACGCCGTGACCGAGCGGCCGGCGGCGGACGCGAGCGGCATCCTGGCGGGGTTCGCCGACGCCGGCGAGCGCTTCCTCCCGCTGGCGTGCACGCTCAACGCGACGCTCGCGATCGACCGGATCGCGGCCTGGCTGAGCATCGACCGCGACGCCGTCGAGCCGGCGGGCGACGTCGTGGTCCTCCCCTACCTCGACGGCGAGCGGACGCCCGACCTGCCGCACGCGGCGGGCACGATGACCGGCCTGCGCCACGGCACGAGCGCCGGGCAGATCCTTCAGGCCGCCTACGACGGCGCGCTCGAGTCGCTGCTCGCCGGCCTCGACGCGCTCGAGGCGGCGACCGGCGCGCTCGACCCCGCGGCGCCGCTGGTACTCGTCGGCGGCGGGGCGCGCGGGACGGCATGGCGCGCGAGCGCCGCCCGCCTCTCCGGCCGGAACGTCGAGATCCCCGAGGAGACCGACAGCGTGGCCGTCGGCGCCGCGGCACTCGCCGCCGCCGCGCTGGACGGCACGGGCGACGGCGCCGCGCTGGCGCGTGGCTGGGACACGCGCCGCGGCACGCGACTCAGCACACCGGGGCGTGACGACCAGCGCCTGGAACGCATGCGCAGCGTGCGTGCGCGGCTGACCGAGCTGAACGCCGCGGGCTGACGCTACACGGCCGTCAACGCGCCCCCGGCGTCGGCCGAGGCGTACAGCGCCTCGATGACGCGCGCCTGCGCGACCGCGTCCTCGCGGCCGAGCAGCGGCGCGGACTCCCCGCGGATCGCGGCGCTGAGGTTCTCGAGCTCGAGCCGGTAGCTGTCGGCGCGAGCCACCGTGACGGTCTCGCGCTCCTCGTCCCGCAGCAGCTCGAAGCTCGCCGCGTGGCAGTGCCACGGGTCCCGCGCCCACAGCGCTCCGCTCGAGCCGATCGCCTGCAGCTCGCTGCGGTTGGGCAGGTCCAGCGCGCAGTCGAGCGTGGTGAGCACGCCACCGGGGTGGCGCAGCGTGGCGGCCATCCGGACGTCGACGCCCTCGGAGGTCGTGACCTGCTGGGCGCTGACGGCCTCGGGCTCGCCGGCGAGCAGCCGCGCGCCGCTGACGCAGTAGCAGCCGACGTCCATCAGGGCGCCCCCGTCGAGCTCCCGGCTGAGGCGCACGTTGCCCGGGTCGCTGAGCGGGAACGAGAAGGCCGCGCGCACGAGCCGCAGCTCGCCGATCGCGTCGCCCGCGAGCTGGGCGAAGCGCTGCGTCTGCGGGCTGTGGCGCCACATGAACGCCTCCATCAGCAGGCGCCCCGCCGCGTCGGCGGCGTCGAATGCGCGCACGGCGTCGGCGACGCGGCGGCTCAGCGGCTTCTCGCAGAGGACGTGCTTGCCGGCCTGGAGCGCGCGGACCGCCCAGTCGACGTGCATCCCGTTCGGCAGCGAGATGTAGACCGCCTCGACGTCCGGGTCGGCGAGCAGGGCGTCGTAGCCCGCGTGGGCGCGCGGGATGCCGTACTCGCGGGCGTACGCCTCGGTGCGCGCGCCGTCGCGGCCGGCGACGGCGACGATCTCCAGCGCGTCCGACGCACGTGCGCCGGCGATGATCGGCGTGTTGATGTTCGCCGTCGAGATGATGCCCCAGCTCACCCCCATGACGCCTCCGACATCGGCCGCAGCGCCGTCTCGAGGATCCGCATGTGCCGCGGGCGCGTCAGGACGTGGAGCACGACGTCGGCGACGTCCTCTGCGCTCATCATCCCCTCGAGCATCGGCATCCCCCGCTCGCGGCCCGTCCCCATCGCGAAGTCCGTGTGGACCCCGCCCGGGCACACGCTGGAGCAGCGCACGCCGCGCTCGCGCAGCTCGCCCTCCAGCGCGCGGGTGAAGCCGACCTGGCCGAACTTCGACGCGCAGTAGACCGCCTCGCCGGGCAGCCCGCGGCGGCCGGCCTCGCTGGCGAGCGAGACGAAGTCGGCGGCCCCGCTGCGCAGCAGGTGGGGCACGGTGGCGCGCGCGGTGTAGAGGGTGCCCTTGAGGTTGACGTCGATCATCGCGTCGAGCGCGTCGAGGTCGAGCTCCTCGAACGGGCCGTAGGACCCGATGCCGGCGTTCGCGACGACGATGTCGATGCCCCCGAAGCGCTCCGCCGCGGCGGCGGCGAGCGCCTCCAGCGCGGCCGCGTCGCGGACGTCGGTCGGCATCCCGAGCGTCTCGGGGAGGCCGAGGTCGTCCCCGCTGCGCGAGCCGAGCGCGAGCGCCGCGCCCTCCGCGCTGAGCCTGCGCGCGACCGCGGCGCCGATGCCGCGGCTCGCCCCGGTGATGAGCGCGACGCGTCCCTGAAATGCCCCCATGTGCCCTCCTGTCGGTGATCTCGGGGCGCGAGCGGCGTACTCGCCGTCCGCGCCCCGCGATCGGTCGCTTCAGATCACGCCCTGCCGGCGGACTCCCGGCCCCTGCGCGAGAGCGAGTCGACGGTCACGGCCGCCAGCAGCACGAGGCCGGTGACGATGAACTTCGTGCCGGCCGAGACGTTCAGCAGGCCCAGGCCGTTGTCGATGCTCGCGATCACGATGGCGCCGAGGATCGCGCTGCGGATCGTGCCGCGGCCACCGAACAGGCTCGTGCCGCCGATGACCGCCGCGGCGATCGAGTAGAGCAGGATCGAGCCGCCGCCGGCGTTCGTGTCCACCGAGCTGAGTCGCGAGGCCAGGATGATCCCGCCCAGCGCCGCCATCATGCCGGAGATGCCGAACACCATGATGCGGACCAGGTCCACCCGGATGCCCGCGCGACGCGCCGCCTCGGCGCTGCCGCCGACGGCGTAGACGTGACGGCCGAACGTCGTGCGGTCGGTGATGAACGTCCAGAACAGCATCAGGGCGATCATCAGCACGCCGACGTACGGCAGGCCGCGGCTCGAGTTGCAGACGATGACGACGACCGCACCGAGGATCGCGAACACCGCGATGCGGATCAGGATCAGGCTCGTCGGGACGTTCGGCAGCCCGGCCTTCTTGCGGCTGCGCACCGCGGCGTACTGGATCCCCGCGTACAACACGACTGAGCCCTCGACGACGACCCAGGCGGCGATGTCCGAGAGGCTGTTGTTCGCGATCCCGTTGACGAACGAGTCCTGGACCACGATCGTCCCGCGCGAGCCGACGATCAGCAGGACCACGCCGTTCCAGGCGAGCAGGCCCGCGAGCGTCACGACGAACGACGGGATGCCCACCTTGGCGAACAGCGTGCCCTGCACCAGGCCGATCCCGAGACCCGCGCCGAGCGCGACGACGATCGCGACCGAGGTCGGGACGCTCGTGCCGCCCGGGAGCAGCAGGACCGCGCAGATCGCGCCGCCCACGCCGCTGACGAAGCCGACGGAGAGGTCGATCTCGCCGAGCAGCAGCACGAAGACGATCCCCATGCCGATCACGGCGATCGGCGCCATCTGGACGATGAGGTTGACGAAGTTGCCGGCCGTCAGGAAGTTGCTGTTGCGCGACTGGAAGTAGACCGCGATCAGGATGATCCCGACGATGATCGGGATGTTCCCGAGCTCACCTGCGCGCAGGCCGACGATGCGTCCGCGAACGTAGTCGGAGAGCGTCTCGTTCTCGACGGTCGGTGCACCGATCGCACCGCTGGGCGCTTCGGGATCGTCGACGATCTGGGGTGGGGTGCTCATGCGATCACCTCCGCTGAGACGCCGGGGACGTGGCTGAGCTCGCCGGCCGTGATCTGCTGGACGACCTCCTGCTGGGTGGTCTCGCTGACCTTCAGGTCACCGATGCTCTGGCCGAGCCGCAACACCGTGATGCGGTCGGCGACCTCGAAGATGTCGTGCAGGTTGTGCGAGATGATGACGACCGCGAGGCCCTGACTTCCGAGGCGCTTGACCAGGTCGAGGACCTGTCGCGTCTGCGCGACGCCGAGCGCCGCGGTCGGCTCGTCGAGGATGACGAGCTTCGAGTTCCACATCACGGCCTTGGCGACCGCGACGGACTGACGCTGACCGCCGGAGAGCGAGGCGACCGGCTGGCGGACCGACTGGAGGGTCGTGACGGCGAGCGTCTTGAGCGTCTCGCGCGCCTTGCGCTCCATCGTCGTCTCGTCGAGCCGGCGAAGCGAGGTGAGCGCCTCGCGGCCGAGGTACATGTTCTGCACGACGTCGAGGTTGTCGCACAGCGCGAGGTCCTGGTAGACGACCTCGATGCCGAGCTTCGCCGCGTCCTTCGGGCCGGCGATATGAACCTCGGAGCCCTCCCAGATGATCTTTCCCTCGTCGAACGGATAGATGCCGGCGACGCCCTTGATGAGGGTGGACTTCCCGGCGCCGTTGTCGCCCACGAGCGCCATGACCTCACCGGAACGGACCCGGAAGTCGACCTTCGTCAGGGCGTGGACCGCGCCGAAGGTCTTCGAAACCCCTTGCAGTTCGAGTATCGGTTGATCTGACGGGTGATCTGACACCGACTCACTCCTCCTTGTC
>JADGPM010000144.1 GCA_017882425.1 Solirubrobacteraceae bacterium | reverse complement strand
GCGGCTCGATCTTGCGGCGCAGGTTCGCGATCTGGCCGCGCAGCACGTGGCTGTCGTCGGCGTACTCGATGCCCCACACCTCGACCAGCAGCGCGCGATGCGTCATCAGCCGCCCGCGGTTGCGCGCGAGCGTCTTGAGCAGGTCGAACTCGGTCGGCGTCAGGTGGACCTCCTCGCCGGCGACGCGCACGCGGTGCGCGGCGACGTCGATCTCCAGGTCGCCGACGGTGATCGCCGGCTCGGTCGCGCCGGCGCCCACGCGGCGCAGCGCCGCCTCGAGCCGGGCGATCAGCTCGCGCGGGCCGAACGGCTTGGTGACGTAGTCGTCGGCGCCCGCCTCGAGCGCACGGACCTTCGCGTCCTCGTCCCCGACGGCCGACAGGACGATCACGGGCATGTCGGTCCACTGGCGCAGCGAGCGGCAGACCTCGACGCCGTCACCGTCGGGCAGCACGAGGTCGAGGATCGCCGCCGCGGGCGGGCGCACGGCCGCGAGGTCGAGCGCCTCCTCGGCCGTCTCCGCGGGCACGGGCTCGAAGCCGGCCTCGCGCAGCACGACCTTGAGCGCGCGCAGGATCTGCGGCTCGTCGTCGCAGACCAGGATCCGGCGCCGGTCGCCCATCAGGACGACACCACGGTGAGCGGACTCTCCTGCGGCACCGGCAGCTCGACGACGAAGCTCGAGCCCTGCCCGGGGACCGACTCGACCCAGATGCGCCCGCCGTTCCCCTCGACGAAGCCCTTGGCGATCGCCAGCCCGAGGCCCGACCCCCCGTGCGCGGTGTGCGCACGATCGGTCGTCGCGACGCGGAAGAACGGCTCGAAGACGCGGCGCTGGTCCGCGGACGGGATGCCCGGTCCCTGGTCGACGATCCGTACGATCAGCCCCTCGCCGACGACCTTCGCGCGCACCGAGACGGGACGGCCCGCCGAGTAGCGCCGCGCGTTCTCCAGGAGGTTCACGAACACCCGCTCGATCTGTGCGGGGTCCGCGCGCACCAGCGGGAGCTCGCCGTGCAGCGCGAACGTGAACGCGCCGCCGCCGGGGTCGCGGCGCTCGACGTCCTCGGTCGCCGCGTGCAGCAGCTCACCGATCTCGCACCAGTCCTCGCGCGGCGCCGCGGATCCGGCCTCCAGGCGCGAAAGGTCCAGCAGCTTGTCGATCACCGCATCCAGGCGGCCGGCCTCGGTCACCACGACCGACGAGAGCTCGGCGCGGTCGGCCTGCGCCAGCGTGGGCGAGCCGAGGGCGTCGCCCGCCGCGATGATCGCCGTCAGCGGGGAGCGCAGGTCGTGCGAGACGGCGCGCAGCAGCGCCGTCTTCAGCGTGTCCGAGCGGCGCAGCGCCTCGGTCTCGACGAGCTCGGCGGCCAGCCGGTCGCGCTCGAGCGCCGCTGCGAGCAGGGCACCCAGGGCGGGCGCGACGCGCTGGCGCAGGCGCCGCTGCACGCCGGGCTCCAGGCCCTCGGGGACGAGCAGCGTGCCGACGCGCCCGCGTGTCCCGTCGAGCGCGATCGCGACCTCGCCCGCGGGCGCGGCGCGCTCCCCCGGGACGATCTCGAAGCTGTCGGCGCCGGCGGCGTCCGCGACGCGCTGCGCAGTCTGGGCAAGGCGGCTGCGCAGCGGGCCGTCGCCGAGCAGCGCGCTCGCCGCGGTGGCCGTCAGCGTCGCCTCCTGGCGGCGCAGCTCCGCCACGCGCAGGCGCGAGCGCGCCCGCTCGGCCAGGCTGCTGGCGATCGCCGCCACGACGACGAAGATCGCGAGCGCGTACCAGTCGCGACGATCGGCCACGGTGAAGCGGCCGGTCGGCTCGATCAGGAAGAAGTTGAACGCGGCGGCGCCGAGCAGCGCCGTCGCCAGCCCGGGCCACAGGCCGGCCCAGGTCGAGACGCCGAGCACGGCCAGCAGGTAGAAGCCGCCGAGCGAGACCGCGGGCGCGACGTCGCGCAGCGGAACGACGATCGCGGTGGCGATGGCGACCGAGCCGACGACCGCGAGCGCCAGCAGGCCCCTTCCGGGCCGCTCGTCACGCAGGACGGGTCGTATCGTCGTCATCGTCGTGCTGCAGCGTACGACCATCGCCGCCGCGAAGCTCCTGCAGCGCCCCGCGCGCGAGCGTCCACGCGATGTAGACCAGGAGCGCGGCGAACAGGAACTCGGTGATCCGCTGCGGGATCGCGTTGACGATCACGACGCCGACCAGCGCGGCCGGGATCGCGAACACCCCGATCCTGATGCCGTCGCCCAGGCGCAGGTTGCCGTAGCGGTGCTGGCGCCAGGCACCGACGAGGGCCACCGGGACGATCGCCAGCAGCGACGTCGCCTGGGCGTCCACCTGCGAGAGCCCGACGATGAGCGCCAGCGCCGGGACGAACAGCGCCCCGCCACCGATGCCGAGCAGGCCCGCGAGCATGCCGGCCGCGAAGCCGATCAGGATGACGCCGATCACGCGCGCACCACGAGCAGGACGGCGGTCACGACCAGCAGCACCGAGAACAGCAGCCGGATGATCGCGCCGGACAGGCGCTGCTGGAGCGCTGTCCCGGCCAGGACACCGCCGACCGCCGGGATCCCGATCAGCAGCCCGTCGTCCACGTGGACGTTGCCGTAGATCGCCTGCAGGGTGACCGCGAACACGGCCGCGACGAGGATCGCCACGAGCGACGTGCCGGCCGCCTCGCGCTCGCCGTAGCCGAACCAGAGGATCAGCAACGGTACGACGACGACACCCCCGCCGACGCCGAACAGGCCGCTGAAGAACCCGGCTGCCACGCCGACCGCCCCGAGCTGCAGCAGTCGGCTCCGAGGCATGCCGCCATACTAGATCGGGTGCCCTACGCCGCGACGCTCGCCGACGCCCTTGAGCCGCTGCTCGCCGATCCGGCGCGCGCGGCCGTCCTCCTCGACGTCGACGGCACGCTCGCGCCGATCGTGCGCGACCCCGAGTCCGCCACGGTGCCGGAGCTCACGCGCCGTCTGGTGAACCAGCTGACCAAGCGCTACGGCGTCGTGGGCTGCGTGAGCGGGCGCCGTGCGACGGTCGCGCGGCGCATCGTCGGGATCGGATCGATCCCGTACGCGGGCAACCACGGCGCCGAGCTGCTTCCGCGGGGAGCAGCAGAGGCGATCGTCGACGCCGAGGCCGGGCGCTGGGGCGCGCGCGTGCGCGCCGTCGCCGACAGCGCAGGCGCCGAGCGCATGCGCACCGCCGGCCTGCGGCGCGAGGACAAGGGTCCGATCGTCGCCCTGCACTGGCGCGGCGCCGACGACGAGGCGCGCGCGGAGGCGCTCGCCCGCGAGCTCGCCGAGGAGGCGACGCAGGCGGGCCTGCACGTGCACGAGGGCCGGCGCGTCATCGAGCTGCGCCCGCCGGTGCCGATCGGCAAGGACGCGGCGGTGCGCCGCCTGCTCGCCGGGACCGACGTCGACACGGCGCTCTACGTCGGCGACGACCTAACCGACCTCGACGCGTTCGCCGGGTTGCGCGGTCTCGTCCAGGAGGGCCGCCTGCGCTGCGCCGTCTGCGTCGGCGTGCGCTCGGAGGAGACACCGGAGGCTGTCTTCGGCGCAGCGGACCTCGTCGTCGACGGCACCGACGGCGTGCGCGCGCTGCTCGAGGCGCTCGTGGCCTAGGGCTGTGCGGTTCGTCGACCTGCTCAAGACGACGGTGCTGCTCAGCGCGGGCGCGGCGACGATGCTCGCGATCATCGCGATCCTCGAGGCCAACGCCGCCGGGGACGACCTGCTGACGCTGGTCGCCGCCGGCTGGTGGCTCGTCGCGGTGCTGCTCGGCGGGTGGATCGGCCGGCGCCACGAGTCCTCGCCGCCGGTCGCGCGCGCCCTGCGCGAGGCCCGCACCGCGACGTCGCTGCCCGAGCAGCGCGCCGGCCGCGTGCTGCTGAATCGGCTGTGGCCGCTGCTGCTCGCGACGCTCGCGTCCGCGATCCTGTCGGTGTTCCTCCCGCAGATCGCCGCGATCGCCGCCGGTTTCGGCGTCATCTGGGCGCTCTCCTGGCGCCATCAGGACGCGGCCGTCACCGCGATCGAGGAGCGCGACGGTGTGACGTTCTTCGTCGCGACGACCTCCGCCGTCGGCCCGATCAAGCTCGTCCGCGCCCCGGGGCTGCGCCGCGACGCCGACCCTGCGCCCGGATCGGCCCATTGATGGAGCAGCCGCCGGCCGACGTGCTGCTCGTCTCGCTCGGCTCGACCCCGGGGCTGCGCGCGTCGGACGACGAGTTCGCCGGCTCGCTGCGGCGCGCCGGCGCGCGCGTTGCTGTCGTCGCCGCCGCCGCGCAACCGCGGGTGCGAACGCTCGCCCTGACCGATCTGCGCTGGGCGCGGGCCGCGCGCGCCGCCGCGCGCGCGGGGATCGAGCGCGAACGCCCGCGGGCGGTCGTCTACAGCACGACGACCGCAGCGCTGCTGTGGCCCGTACCCGGCGCGATCCGCTACGACGCGCCGGCGTCCGCCACGCGGCCCGGGCGCCACGGCATCTGGCAGCGGCCCGTCGAGGCGCGGCGCCTGCGCGCGGCGCCGCTGCTGATCCCGACCGCGCCCGGCACCCTGGCCGAGACGGCGGGGCCGCACGCGGACGCGCTCGTCGTCCCGATCCCGGTCGAGCCCTCCGGCCTGGGCGAGCCGTGGGCGCTGCGCGAGGTCGCGGCACTGACCTACGCCGCCGACCCGCACAAGAAGGGCCTGGATCGCGTCCTCGCCGCCTGGGCCCGGGCCCGGCGCGAGGGCGAGACGCTCGTCGTCGCCGGCCTGGAGCCCAAACGCCTCCCGAACCCCCCGCAGGGCGTCGAGGTCCCCGGGCCGCTGCCGCGCGAGGACTACCGCGCGCTCCTGCGCCGCGCGCGCGTCTTCGTCACCGCGCCGCGGCGCGAGGACCACGGCATCGCCCAGCTCGAGGCGCTCGCCGACGGCTGCGTGCTCGTGACGACACCCGCGCCCGGACCGTACGCGGCGCTCGAGCTCGCACGCACGCTCGACCGGCGCCTCGTGACCGACGACCTCGCGCCCGCGATCCGGATCGCGCTCGACGACCCCGCGCCGCGCTACGTGGCCCGCTCGATCGACCTGCTCGCCCCGCACGCCCGGGCAGCCGTCGACGAGGTCGTGAAGTCCGAGCTGCTGCCCCGCCTGCTCGGATAGATTCGCGCGATGACGCGCCTGCCCGCGATCCCGGCCGCCCTTGTCCTGCTCGTCCTGACGGCCGCCGACCCGGCCTCGGCCGCTTCGGTGACCACTGACCGGGGCTGCTACCGGCCCGGGCAGCCCGTCGGGCTGACGCTCGCCGACATGCCCGCCGGCGAGCTCATCGACCTGCGCACGAAGGACGACTACCTCAGCAGCGTCACCGTCGATGCCGCCGGCGCGTTCCAGGGCACGTTCGCCGCGCCGGACCCCGGGCGCAGCCCCGCGACGATCGACCTCATCGCCGGCTCCTCGCTGGCGATCTACGCGCAGACGAGCTTCCTGGTCGCGCCGCTCGGCGTCTCGATGACGCCCGCGCGAGCGAGATCCTCGAGCAGCGTCACCTTCCGGGTCTCGGGGTTCGTCGAGGGCGGGCCGCTGTACCTGCACATCGTGCGCACGATCAGCGACACGAACCACCGGCCCGTCGCCACGCTGAGGCTCGGCACGCTCGCGGGTCCGTGCGGGACGCTCACGAAGAAGCTGCGACAGCTCCCGCCGAAGCACCCCAGGCCGGGGACGTACGACCTCCAGTTCGACCTCTCGCCGACGTACGCGCGCCGGCAGGGCACCTACGTCGAGCGCAGCACCTCCCTGCTCAGGAAGCGCTGACGCGCTTGCGCAGCGGCGCGAACTGCGCCCACGGGAGCGTGTTCGCGATGGCCGCCGCGGGCAGCCATGCGCGCCGCGCCGTGAGGATTCCCCAGCGCGTGTTGGCCAGCGTCGCGGTGCGGTGCGCGTCCGAGTCGACCAGGATCCGCACGCCCGCGGCGACGGCCTCGCGCGCATGGATGTCGTCGAGGTCGCGGCGGTCGGGCGCCGAGTTGATCTCGAGCATCGTGCCGGTGCGCGCGGCCGCGTCGATGACCGCGCCGACGTCGACGGCGTACCCGGCGCGGCGACCGATCAGCCGCCCGGTCGGGTGCCCGAGCGCGTCGACGAGCGGGTGCTCGAGCGCGCGCACGATGCGCCCCGTCATCTGGGCGCCGTCCATGCGGAAGGCGGTGTGGACGCTCGCGATCACCCAGTCGAGCTCGGCGAGCAGGTCGTCGTCGTAGTCCAGCCCGCCGTCGGGCATGACGTTGACCTCCGAGCCGGCAAGGAGCGTGATGCCGTCCAGGCGCGCGCCCACCTCGCGGACGGTCTCGGCATGGCGACGCAGCGCGTCGGCGGAGACGTCGTTGCCGAACCCGTGGCTGGCCGAATGGTCGGTGATCGCGAGGTACTCGAGGCCGCGCTCGCGCGCCGCCACGGCCATCTCCTCGATCGTGTTCTTCCCGTCCGACGCCACGGTGTGGCAGTGCAGGTCACCGCGCAGGTCCGCGACGCTGACGAGGTCGGGCGGCTCGAACCCCGGGTCGAGCTCCCCGCGGTCCTCACGCAGCTCGGGCTCGACGTACGGCAGCCCGAGATGGCCGTAGACCTCCTCCTCGGTCGCGAACCGGTGGGTCTCGCCGGTCGCGTCGTCGAGGATGCCGTGCTCGGAGACGTGCAGGCCACGGCGAACGGCCATCTCGCGCAGGTGGACGTTGTGGGCCTTGGAGCCGCTGAAGTGCTGGAGCAGGTTGCCGAAGCGGTCCGGCGGGACGATGCGCAGGTCGACGTCGAGGCCGTTCTGCGTGCGCCCGCGCGAGCCGCTCTCACCGCCGCGGTCGCTGCTCGCGATGACCTCTAGAGCGGCGAACGCCGCCACGACGGACGCCGGATCCCGTGAGGCGACGACGACGTCGAGGTCCTTGACGTCATCGACGCCGCGGCGCGCGCTGCCCGCCAGCTCGACGCGCTCCACCGCCGGCTCGTCGAGCAGCCCGCGCAGGATCTGCTCGCCGGTCTCGAGCGCCGTCGGGAGCACCACGCGAGCGCGCGGCGCGGCGCCGGCGCCCGCGTCCAGCGCCTCGAGGATGCTCGCCTCGGCCTTGGGGCCGAAGCCGCTCAGGTCGCGGATGCGCTCGGCCTGCGCCGCCTCGCGCAGCCCCTCGAGCGAGTCGATTCCCAGCTCGTCGTAGAGGCGCCGGGCACGCTTGGGCCCGAGTCCCGGCAGGCGCGTCATCGTGACGACGCCGGGCGGGAACTTCGCGCGCAGCTTCTCCGCCGCCGGGATCGTGCCGGTGTCGAGCAGCGCGGTGAGCTTCTCCTCCAGCGTCCTCCCGATGCCGGGCAGCTCGGTGACCGTGCCGGCCCGCACGAGCGGCGCCACCGGGCGGGGGGACTCGCGGATCGTCTTCGCCGCCGTGCGGTAGGCGACGACGCGATGGACGATCGCGCCGTCGAGCTCGTTCAGATCCCCGAGCTCGTCGAGCGCGGCGGCCAGCTCGCTGTTGGAGAGGTCGGCGGGCATCAGTGACTAGCCTACGCGGCCGTCATGCCCGGCCCTCCCTGGCTCGTCCTGCCCACATTCAACGAAGCCGAGAACCTCGAGCGCATCGTCGCGGCGGCGCTCGACGTGCTGGGCCGTGCCGCGCCGGAGGGCTTCCGCATCCTCGTCGTCGACGACGGATCGCCCGACGGCACGGGTGCGATCGCCGACCGGCTCGCCGGTGAGCATGAGCAGGTGCTCGTGCTGCACCGAACCGAGCGCCAGGGCCTCGGGCCAGCCTACCTCGCCGGGTTCCGCCACGCCCTCGAGGGCGGCGCGGGCTTCGTCTTCGAGATGGACAGCGACTTCTCGCACGACCCGGCTGACCTCGCCCGCCTGCTGACGGCGGTGCGCGACCAGGGTGCAGACGTCGCGCTCGGCTCGCGCTACGTCGCCGGCGGGGGTGTCACCGACTGGGGGGTCGTGCGGCGCGTGGTCAGCCGCGGCGGCTCGCGCTATGCCCAGTTCGTGCTCGGCATCCCGGT
>JADGPM010000143.1 GCA_017882425.1 Solirubrobacteraceae bacterium | reverse complement strand
TGCACCCGTTGACGTCGAGTACCGGATCGTGCGACCTGACGGGCGCGTCCGGCTGCTGCACGGGCTGGCCGAGGTCACCTTCGACGACGATGGTCGCCCGGCACGACTCGCCGGCACCGTGCGGGACGTCACCGAGGCACGCGCCGCCGAGCACGCCCTCCAGGAGACCGCCGCCGAGCCCACCAGGCGGGCCGGCGAGCTCCAGCGTCTCTCGCGCGACGACGCGCGCGCGAGGAGCGATCCCGAGCGACTCCTGAGCACCCGCCAGCTCGAGGTGCTCGCCCTGATCGCTGAAGGCCTCAGCAACGCCGACATCGCGACGCGCCTCGTCCTCACCGAGAGCACCGTGAAATGGCATGTTCGGCAGATCCTGCAGAAGCTCGGCGTCGCCAACCGCGCCCAGGCCGTCGCGCGCTACCTCGGCTCGCGGCGGACCCGGTAGCGGCCGTGCATCCCCACCGCCATCGGGGAAGTACGAGTGGGGATCCGCAGTCCTCCTCCTTCTCGCGCAGCTCGCGGTCACCTAGCGTTCACATCGTGTTCCCACGCGCGTCCCGTGATGGAGCCCGCCGGTGACCTCCCAGGGCGCCAGGAGGCTTGCTGAGCAGCTTCACGCCGAGGCGATGGATCGGTACGGTGCGCCGCTGCTGGACCACGTTCGCCGCGTCGCGGCGGACGTGCCGCCCGAGGCTCGCGCGGTCGCGTGGCTGCACGAGAGCATCGAGTGCGCGTCGGTGTCCGGCGATGCATTGCGCGCGGCCGGCGCGACAGCCGACGAGGTGCGCGCCGTCGAGCTGCTGACACGCGACGTCCGCGAGACGGACGTCGGGGCATACCGCGCCCACGTCGAACGGATCGCGCGGGCGCCGGGGCGCGCGGGCGAGCTGGCGCGGATCGTCAAGCGGGCCGACCTCCAGGACCGGCTCCGCCACGAGCGGGACGGTACGCCGAGCGCGATGCCGCGCCCGCCCTACCGCAGCGCGCTCGTCCTGCTGGCGGTTCCCGGCCGCTGACGGGGTGAAGAGGGCGCCGAGGACCCGCGGCATCCCCCCGCGCTGCGGCCTTCACGCGCCCAGCTCGTCCAGCGTCCGGTCGCTGAGCACCGAGCGCGGGGACTCGGCGACGATGTCCGACCCGGGGCGTGCGCTGTCGTCGCGGCGCTTGATCAGCAGCCACTGCGCCTCGGCGCCGGGGCGCGTGCGTTGCAGGGCGAAGCCGCCGCGCAGCTTCTGGCCGTGCAGGACGAAGACGGCGTGGCCGCGCTCCAGCGCCTGCGGCCACGGCACGCGCCCGCCCTGCTCGTAGGTCCCACGGTCCCAGACGATCACGCGGCTCGCGTCGAGCACGCCCTCGAACGTGTTGCGGGCCGTGTCGTGATCGCCCACCTCGACGGCGAGGCGCTTGACCGCCGGGTCCAGCGACGGGCCCTTGGGGACCGCCCACGAACGCATCACCCCGCCGACCTCCAGGCGCAGGTCGAAGTGGTGCGCCGTCGCGGCGTGCTCCTGGACGACGAAGACGCCGGCGCTCACGCCGCGGATGGCGAACTGCTCGTGGCCCTCGACCGCGACGCGCTCGCTCTCGACCGCGGTCACGCGGGCGAGCCGCGGGCCCTGGTGCAGGAACGCCACGAGCTCCTCGACCGCCGCGGGGGCGCCCTCGGCGTGCACGCGCACGGTGCCGTCGGCCTCGTTGCGCACCCAGCCGTCCACCTCGAGCTTCCGCGCGCACCGGACCGTCGCCTCGCGGAAGCCGACGCCGTGCACCTCGCCGCGCACGACGGCGCGGATCGCCTCGCCGGCCATCCGCGCAATCTACCCGGGCTCGGCGCAGCGCTCCTCGAACCCGGGTCAGCCCCCGCGAGCACCGTCGCGAGCTTGTCGAACGGTCGATGTCCTTCTCGGCGAAGACGAGGCGCTCCTTCGGCGTGACCTCCAGGAAGGGCGCCGCGAGCTCGTTCACCGTCGCCTCGCCAGCGGCGAGCCGGGCGGCGGCCGTGAAGGGACCGCGGGCCGTCGTACGATCGCCCCATGCAGCGCTCGCACGAGCTCGCCCCGCTCTCCCGCGAACATCACGTCGCGCTGGAGGTCGCGCTGCGCCTGCGGCGCACCACGGCCGACGACGCCGACGCCGTCCGGGCGGCGTTCCTGGAGTTCTTCGAGGACGAGGCGCGCGAGCACTTCCGCGCCGAGGAGGAGCTCCTGCTCCCGGCGTTCGCGCGCCATGCGCCGGCGGATGACCCGGACGTGGTGCGGGTCCTGGTGGAGCATGTCGAGATCCGCCGCCGTGCGGCCGACCTCGCGGCCGGCCCGGCGGGCGTCGAGGAGCTCCACGAGCTCGGGGAGCTGCTCAACGGGCACGTGCGCCACGAGGAGCGCACGCTCTTCCCGCGCGTCGAGGCGGCGCTGAGCGACGGGGAGCTCGCCGCGCTCGGGGCCGTGCTCAGCGCGGAGGGCGGCGCGCACCGCCCTCCGCGGCGCTGAGGGTCAGCTTGGGACGAGCTGCGGAGGGGTCGCAGGCTCGCTGGGTGCGCGCGTCCTGCTGACGGCGATCAGCACGGTGAAGGCCACAACGGCGACGACGGCCATTGCCACGAAGCCCAGGGCGTAGGAGCCGGTCTGCGACTTCACGAAGGCCATGGCGAGTGGGGGGAAGAACCCGCCCAGGCCACCGGCCGCGCCGACGACGCCCGTGACCGCGCCGACCCTGTCGGGGTACCACTGCGGAACGAGCTTGAAGACGGCGCCGGTGCCGAGCCCCAGGCACACGGCCAGCGTCAGGCAGGCGATCGTCAGCGGGACCATGTGCCTGTAGGTCCCGGCGAGAACGAGGGCGAGCGCGCAGGTTCCGGCGAACGAGACGATCAGGACGTTGCGCGCCCCGATGCGGTCCGAGAGCCAGCCGCCGGTCGGGCGCGCGGCGACCGCGAGCAGCGCGAAGCCGGCGGCGCGCGAGCCGGCGTCCGGCTTGCTCAGGTGATGGACGCCGTGCAGGAGCTTGGGCAGGTAGAGGAACATCGCCACGAAGCCGCCGAACGCCATGAAGTAGAAGAGCGTCAGCGCCCAGGCCCTGCTGCTGCCCTTGCCGCGGAAGGCCGAGAGGGCGGCGAACATCGAGCCGGTGCGGCCCTTCGCCGCTCCGGGCGCGTCACGGGCCAGCCTCCAGAACACGATCGCCATCAGCGCGACGAGCGCGGCGGCGATCCAGAACGGCACGGAGAGGCTCGTGGCCTTGACGATGCGCGGGGCGACGAGTGCACCGAGCACGGTGCCGCCCATGCCGACGCCGTAGATGCCGAGCGCGAAGCCCTGACGGTCCGCCGGGTACCAGGTGTTGACGAACGGGACGCCCACGGCGAACGAGGCGCCGGCGAAGCCCAGGAGGAACCCGAAGATCAGGACGGCGGTCCACGAGTCGTTGAAGAGGGCGAGCCCGATCAGCGGGATCGGCGTGAACGCCATCAGCGCGGTGAAGACGCGCCGGCCGCCGTAGCGATCGGTCAGCACGCCGAGCGGGATCCGCATCAGCGAGCCGAGCACGACGGGGATCGAGATCGTGAGGGCCAGCTGCGTGTCGGACAGGCCGAGCTGGTCCTGGAGGTCGGGCCCGAGCGGGCCGAGCAGCGACCAGGCGATGAAGCAGACGCCGAACGCGACGGTCGCCAGCGTCAGGGCCCGTGCGTTGCCGGCACGCGCGTCGGTGTGGTCAGGACTGGACATGGACGCTGCTTTCGGTCGGAGAGGAGGAGGTCACGCCGCCGGCCCCGCGGCGTACGTCGAGCGGTGCGCGCGAGCGGTAGACGATCGGCGGCCGGCGCAGGTAGGCGAACGGCACGCTCCACGCGTGCACGAGGCGGGTGAACGGCCAGATCAGGATCAGCAGCCACCCCCCGATGGCGTGCAGCTGGTAGCTCAGCGGCACGGCGGCGCCGCTCATGAGCGACGCGTTGGGGTCGAGCAGGAAGAGCCCGCGGAACCAGGGGGAGACCGTCTCGCGGTAGTCGTAGCCGCCCTGGATGAGGTTGTGGATCGACGTGTTCCACATCCCGGTCAGGACCATGAATCCCAGCAGCACCATCACGGTGACGTCCCAGCCGCGGGTGGTGGCGGCGATGCGATGGTTGAGCAGTCGGCGGGCGATCAGGATCGCGAGGCCGGCGAGGGTCGCCACGCCGGCGAGCGTGCCCATCGTCGCGGAGAAGATCCGGTAGGTGTTCTCGCTGATGCCGAGGCTGTCCGTCCACGCCTTGGGGATGAGGATCCCGATGACGTGGCCGCCGATGACGGCGAGCAGGCCGATGTGGAACAGGGGACCGCCGATCTTCAGCCAGCGTGCTTCGAGCAGTTGCGTTGACCGGGTCGTCCACGTGAACTGGTCGCGGCGATAGCGCCAGACGTGACCGACGACGAACGTCGTGATCGCGACGTAGGGCAGGACGACCCACAGGAGCGTCGCGGCGCGGCTGGTCGCGATCACGGTCACAGAACGGCCTCGGTCGGCGGCATGACCTCCGGTGGCGCGAACGGCTCGAGCCCGACCTCCTCGTCGGGCGGACCCTCGCGGGCGATGCGCTGCGCCTCGGCGAGCTCCTCGGCACTCAACGCCGGGAGCGTCGACACGACCGCGTCGAGGACGCCGCCGTAGGGGCTGCCGATGTCGTGCAGTGAGGCGCGCAGCAGCTCGATGCCCGGCCGCATGCGGCCGAGAACGGCGTCGGCGTCCTCGCCAGGCGCGAGTGCGGCGAACTCGAGGATCGCCGGGAGGTAGTCGGGCAGCTCACCGCCCTCGAGCTCCAGACCGGCTTCGCGGTAGCGGCGCTTGAGGCCCAGCAGCGTGGCGCCGCGCTGGCGGCGGTCGCCGTCGCGGAAGTACGACAGGTGCAGCGACGCGCGCTTGTGGAAGTCGAACGTCGCGACGTATTCCTCCTGGGCGCGGTCGCGGCCGATCTCGACGCGCCGCTGGATGAAGGTGCGCAGCTCGCGTCCGGCCCGGCCGGGGATCTCGTCGGCGAGCGCGGCCATCGCCGCCGAGGCCGTGATCAGCTCCTCGTCGGGATACTCGAGCAGCAGCGCGCCGAGGCGCAGGACGTCATGGTTCATGCCGAGCCTCCGGTGCTGTTCCCGTTGACCTGCGTGATGCTGAGGCCGCCGCCGCGCTCGGCGAGCGTGACGAGGTCGATGTCACCCTCGGCCGTATCGGTCGCGGCACCGCACGAGCCGGGCCCGCCGGCGAAGTCCAGGCCGCAGCCGCCCTGGCGCTCGGTCAGGGTGTCGGCGACTTCGCGGTGGGCGGGCGGGATGACGTAGCGATCGTCGTACTTGGCGATGGCGCAGAGCCGGTACATGTCCTCGATCGAGGTGGCGTTCATCCCGACCTGCGCGGCGATCCGCGGGTCGGGTTCCTCGCCGAGGTTTGCGCGGCGCATGTGCGCGCGCATCGCCGCCAGGCGCTTGAGCACGCCGCGCACGACGTCCTCGTCGCCGGCGGTGAGCATGTTCGCCAGGTACTGGATGGGGATTCGCAGATCGTCGATCGCGGGGAAGACGTCGTCGGGGTCGGCCACGGGATTGCCGTCCCCACCCACCCCCTCGACCAATGACATGACCGGCGAGAGCGGCGGGATGTACCAGACCATCGGCATCGTGCGGTACTCGGGATGCAGCGGCAGGGCGATGCGCCAGTCCATCGCAAGCTTCCACACGGGCGAGCGCACGGCGGCGTCCAGCCAGTCCTCCGGGATGCCGTCGCGCCGGGCCTGCGTCCGCACGGCCGGGTCGTTCGGGTCCAGGAACACGTCGAGCTGGGCGTCGAGCAGACCCTGCTCGTCGGGCGTGGCGGCGGCCGCTTCGACACGGTCTGCGTCGTAGAGGACGATTCCCAGGTAGCGGATGCGTCCGACGCAGGTCTCCGAGCAGATCGTCGGCATCCCGGCCTCGATCCGCGGGTAGCAGAGCGTGCACTTCTCGGCCTTGCCGGTCTGCCAGTTGAAGTAGACCTTCTTGTACGGGCAGGCGCTGACGCACATGCGCCAGCCGCGGCATTTCTCCTGGTCGACCAGGACGATGCCGTCCTCCTCGCGCTTGTACATCGCGCCCGACGGGCAGGCCGCCACGCATGCCGGGTTCAGGCAGTGCTCGCAGATGCGCGGCAGGTACATCATGAAGACCGATTCGTACTCGGCCCTGACCTTGTTCTCGACGCCCTCGCGCAGGTTGGGATCCAGGCGCACCTGCTTCGTGCCGCCTGCCAGGTCGTCCTCCCAGTTGGGGCCCCACGTGAGATCCAGGTCGTCGCCGGTGACGCGCGACACCGGCCGGGCGACGGGCTGGTGCTTCTTGGGCCCGGAGGAGATCAGCGAGGAGTACTCGTAGGTCCAGGGCTCGTAGTAGTCGTCGAGCTCGGGCAGGTCGGGGTTGGCGAACAGCGAGGCGAGACGGCGCAGGCGCGACCCGGACTTCAGGCGCAGCTTCCCGCGGCGATCGAGCTCCCAGCCGCCCTTCCACTGCTCCTGGTCCTCCCAGCGCTTGGGGTAGCCGACACCGGGCTTGGTCTCGACGTCGTTGAACCACATGTACTCGGCGCCCTTGCGGTTCGTCCACACGTTCTTGCACGTCACCGAGCAGGTGTGACAGCCGATGCACTTGTCGAGGTTCATGACCATCCCGACCTGGGCCATGACGCGCATCAGTACGTCACCTCGCTGAGGCGCCGGCGGACGACCGTGACCTCGTCGCGCTGGGAGCCGATCGCTCCGTAGTAGTTGAAGCCGTAGCTCAGCTGCGCGTAGCCGCCGATCAGGTGCGTCGGCTTGATCATGATCCGCGTGACCGAGTTGTCGGTGCCGCCGCGGTGACCGGACGTCTCGCTGATCGGCACGTTCACGTGGCGGTCCTGCGAGTGGTACATGAAGGCGCTGCCGACGGGGATGCGGTGCGAGACGACCGCGCGGCAGGCGATCACGCCGTTGCGGTTGACGATCTCGACCCAGTCGTTGTCGGCCGCGCCGATCGTCGCGGCGTCCGCCGGCGCGAGCCAGACGACCGGGCCGCCGCGGAAGAGCTCGAGCATTCGCAGGTTGTCCTGGAACTCGGAGTGGATCGACCACTTGGAGTGCGGCGTGATCCATTTCACGAGCACCTCGGCGGCGCCGGGCTCCAGCAGGCCCTCCTCGTGGCGCGCCACGGCGAGCGGCGGCCGGTAGGCGGGCAGGCCCTCGCCGAACTCGAGCATCCAGTCGTGATCGAGGTAGAAGTGCTGGCGCCCGGTCAGCGTGCGCCACGGCACGTCGCGGTCGACGTTGACCGTGAACGGCGAGTAGCGTCGCGTGCGGCTCTCGATGCCCGACCACTCCGGCGAGGTGATGACCTTGCGCGGCTGCACGCGGACCTGCTCGAGCGTGATGCGCTCGTCCTCGCGGTCCTCGGCCAGATCGGCGAGCCTGGTCCCGGTGCGCTGCTCGAGCATCTTGAAGCCCTCGACCGCCAGACGACCGTTCGTCGTTCCTGACAGCCGGAAGATCGTCTCGGCGACGTGGATGTCCCGCGTGAGCTGCGGGCGTCCGTCGGCGATGCCGCCGCGGACGACGCCGTTGCGGTGGCGCAGCTCCTCAACCTCCTGCTCGGGCTTCCAGGTGATGCCCTTCCAGGAGATGCCGGCCTGCTCGACGAGCGGGCCGAGCGCGGTCATCTTGTCGTGGACGGTTCCGTAGTCGCGCTCGACGACGACGAGCTTGGGCATCGTGCGACCGGGAACCGGGTCGCACTCGCCGCGCTTCCAGTCGCGCACGACACCGCCGGGCTGGGCGAGCTCCTCGGGGGTGTCATGCAGCAGCGGCGCGGCGACGATGTCGCGGCGCACGCCGAGGTGCTTCCTGGCGAGGCGCTGGAACTGCTCGGCGATCTTGTTGAAGACCGCCCAGTCCGTGCGCGCCTCCCACGGCGGCGGGACCGCCTCGTTGAACGAGTGCACGAACGGGTGGAGGTCCGTGCTGGAGATGTCGTTCTTCTCGTACCATGTGGCCGCCGGAAGGACGATGTCCGAGTAGAGCGCCGACCCGTTCATCCGGAAGTCGATCGTCGTGAACAGGTCGAGCTTGCCCTTGGGCGCCTCCTCGCGCCAGTCGACCTCGGTGGGGCGCAGATCCTCGGCGGTCTCCTCGGCGGTGACGCTGTTCTGCTCGACGCCGAGCAGATGGCGCAGGAAGTACTCGTGACCCTTGGAGGAGGAGCCGAGCAGGTTCGCCCGCCACAGCGTGAGGATGCGCGGGAAGTTCGCCGGGTCGTCCGGGTCCTCGGCCGCGAAGCGCAGGCCGCCGCTCTGCAGCTCGTCGACGACGTGCTCGGCGGGCTCCTTGCCGGCGGCCTGGGCCTCGTCGCAGACGTCGAGCGGGTTGCGGTTCAGCGTCGGGTAGCTCGGCAGCCAGCCCATGCGGGCGGACTGCACGATCGTGTCGGCGAAGTGCTTGCCCTCCAGGCTGCCGCGGCCGAGCGGGCTCGTCAGCTCGTCGACCCCGAAGCGCTCGTAGCGGTACTGGTCGGTCGCCAGGTACCAGAACGACGTCGTGGCCTGCTGGCGCGGGGGGCGGCTCCAGTCGGTGGCGAACGCCATCACGCCGAAGCCGGTGATCGGCCGGACCTTCTCCTGCCCGACGTAGTGCGCCCAGCCGCCGCCGTTGACGCCCTGGCAGCCGCACAGCAGGACGAGGCTCAGCATCGCCCGGTAGATCTGGTCGCCGTGGTACCAGTGGTTGGTCCCGGCGCCCATCACGATCATCGAGCGCCCCTCGGTGACCTCGGCGTTGCGGGCGAACTCGCGCGCGATGCGCGTGACCAGGCCGGCGTCGACGCCGGTGTGCTCCTGCTGCCAGGCCGGCGTGCAGGGGAGGGGGTCGTCGTAGCCTGCGGGCCAGTCGCCCGGGAGGTCCTCGCGGGCGACGCCGAGCTGGGCGCAGAGCAGGTCGAAGACGGTCGTGACGAGCTGCCCGCCGATGCGCTTGGCGGGGACGCCGCGGCGCATCACGCCGCCGCCCTCGGTGTCGCCGATCTCGAAGCGCGCGAGGTCGACGGCGACGAGCTCGTCGTGGGCGCCGAGCAGCGACAGCCGCGGCTGAGTCTCGCCGAGCTCGAGGTTCCACCTCCCCTCGCCCTCCTCGCCCCAGCGGAAGCCGAGCGACCCGTTCGGCACGACCGGCTCGCCCGTGGCCTCGTCGAGCACGACGGTCTTCCATTCGGCGTTCTCGGACGTCTCGCCGAGGTCGGAGGCGCGCAGGAAGCGGTCGGTCACGTAGACGCCGTCGCGTTCGCGCAGCGAGACGAGGAACGGCAGGTCCGTGCGCTTCTTCGCGTAGGCGTCGAAGTACGGGGTCTGCTGCTCGACGTAGTGCTCCTTGACGATGACGTGCGCCATCGCCATTGCGAGCGCGGCATCGGTTCCCGGTTCGGCGGCGAGCCAGTGGTCGGCGAACTTCGTGTGCCCGGCGTAGTCGGGGGAGACGACGACGACCTTCTGGCCACGGTACCGCGCCTCGGTCATGAAGTGCGCATCCGGCGTGCGCGTCTGCGGGACGTTGGAGCCCCACAGCATCACGTAGCTCGAGTTCCACCAGTCGGCGGACTCGGGCACGTCGGTCTGGTCACCCCAGATCTGCGGCGAGGCGGGCGGCAGGTCGGCGTACCAGTCGTAGAAGGACAGACACACGCCGCCGATGAGCGAGAGGAAGCGCGTTCCCGCTGCGTAGGAGACGGCGCTCATCGCCGGGATGGGGGAGAACCCGACGATGCGGTCCGGTCCGTACTGCTTCGTCGTGTGGACGTGGGCCGCCGCGATGATCTCGCTGACCTCGTCCCACGATGACCGCAGGAAGCCGCCGAGCCCGCGCTGGGACTTGTAGGAGCGCGCCTTCTCCGGGTCCTCGACGATCGCGGCCCACGCGTCGACCGGATCCCCGGTACGGGCGAGCTCCTCGCGATACAGGCGCAGCAGGGCACCCCGCACGTAGGGGTGGCGTACGCGGATCGGGGAGTAGATGTACCAGGAGAACGATGCGCCTCGCGGGCAGCCGCGCGGCTCATACTCGGGGAGGTCCGGGCCGTTGGAGGGATAGTCGGTCTGCTGGGTCTCCCAGGTGACCAGCCCGTCCTTGACGTAGACCTTCCACGAGCACGACCCGGTGCAGTTGACGCCGTGGGTGGTGCGCACGACCTTGTCGTGACGCCAGCGGTCGCGGTAGAGCTCCTCCCACTCGCGTGAGTGGCGGGACGTGGTCCGCCACGGCGAGCCGTCTCCGGCCGGCTCCTCCTGGCTGCGACGGAAGTGGCGCGGCGCCGGGAGGGCGTGCTCGGTGTCGACATCGGTCACGTGTGCGACACTAGTTTTCACACGACGACTGTGAAAACCGTGGGAACTACTGACGCACAACACCCGACCGAAGCACGCCTGATCGACCTCCTGCGCGTGTCCGGCGAGGCGCTCGACACGGCGACGATCGCGGGCCGGCTCGGCCTCCATCCCAATGGCGTGCGAACGCAGCTGCAGCGCCTCGCCCGCGCCGGGCTGGTCGGGAGCGAGACCGCGCACGGCGAGGTGGGGCGGCCCCGGAAGCTCTGGCACGTCACGCCGCAGGCGATCGCCGAGGCCGACCTCCCACACACCGGCTGGGCGATGGCGCGATCCCTCGCGCGGGCCATCCCGGCGACGCCGGCGCGGCTGCGCGAGGTCGAGGCCGCGGGCGTCGACCTCGGCGTGGAACTCGCTGCCGACCTCGGGGCCGCGGGCCATGCAGCGGGCGACGAGGCGATGGACCACGCGCTCGCGGCGCTCGGGCTCGCCCCGCACCGCCTCGCGAGCGGCGTCGTCACGCGCTACGAGCTGCGCACGTGCCCATACGCCGAGGCCGTCCGCGAGAACCCCGCCGTCGTCTGCACCCTGCACCGCGGGATCGTCCGCGGCGTGCTGCAGGCCATCGGCTCGGACGCCGAGCTCACCGGGTTCATGCCGCGTCCCCCGGACGTCGCGGGCTGCATCGTCGAGATCACCGCTCCCGCGCCGCCGACGGACCCGGCGTGAGCGCGCAGGCCGCGGCCGGCTGCCCCCGGACCGGCCGCACGCGCGCCCCTGCCCTCGCGCCCGGGGCGACCCGGCCCAGCGACACCCTGACCGCCTTCCTCTCAGTCGGCGTCGCCTGGCTCGTCGCGGCGGCGGTCGCGGGGGGCCTCGCCGCGGTCACGGGACATCCGGACCCGCGCTGGCTGGCGCTGCACTTCGCGTTCGTCGGCGGCGTGTCGCAACTCGTCATCGGCGCCGCGCAGTTCTTCGCGTGCGCGTTCCTGGCGACCGAGCCACCCTCGCGCGGCACGGTGCGCCTCGAGCTCGCGTTGTGGAACTGCGGCGTCGTCGCCATCGCGGCCGGCGTCCCGCTCGGAATCACCGCACTGACGGGCGTCGGCGGGACGCTCCTCCTCGTCGGTCTGGCCGTCTTCGCGCAGGCACTGCGCCGCATGCGCCGGCGCTCGCTGCAGCGAGCGCCGTGGGCGACGCGGTGGTACCTCACCTCGGCGCTGTTCCTGGCGTGCGGCGCGGCGCTCGGCCCGGTGATGGCCGGCCGGGTCGGATGGGCCCACGGCAGCCTGCTCGGGGCGCACCTGGCGCTGAACCTCGGCGGCTGGTTCGGGACGGCGATCGTCGGGACGCTGCACACGTTCTACCCCTCGCTGACGGGCACGCTCCTGCGCCGGCCGCGCCTTCAGGCGCCGACCTACGCCGCATGGTGCGCGGGCGTCGGCGCGCTGGCCGTGAGCGCCGCCTTCGACCTGGACGCGGGCGGCATCCTCGCGTGGTCGCTGCTGCTCGGGGCGACGCTCATGCTCGGGACGAACCTCGTGGCCAGCGCCGCCGCCGCCCAGCTGCGTTCACCGGGCCTCATCGTGGTGAGCGCCGGCCAGGCGATGCTCGTGCTGGCCGTCGTGCTCGGGCTGGCCGCCGCCGTCGGCCACGGCCCGCTCGACCCGCTCATCGGCCCGGCACGCGGCGGCGTCGCCGCCGCCCTCGTCGGCGGGTGGATCGGCCTCACGGTCGTCGGGGCGCTGTTGCACCTCCTGGCGCTGATGGAGCGCGTCCGGCTGATGCCGGAGCGTCGCGAGCGGTCCTCGGCGGAGCTCATGGTGCTGGTCGCCGCCGGCGCCGTCAGCGCCGGGCTGCTGGGGCTCGCGCTGACGGGCACGGCATCGTCGGCCGGCATGCCCGGCGACCTCGCCCGCCTGGTCGTCGCGCTGGGCTACGGCTGCCTGCTCGGGCGCGTGGTGGTGCTCGCCGCGCGCGCCGTGCGCGCCTCACCGCTCCGCATCTGACCGAGGGGACGCAACGCGCCGGAACGAGCGCCGGAGGCGCTCGCCG
>JADGPM010000013.1 GCA_017882425.1 Solirubrobacteraceae bacterium | reverse complement strand
GCGCCCGGCCCCGCGGGGCCCCAGGGCTCGACGGGCGCGACCGGCCCGGCCGGGGCCGCGGGCAGCAGCGCCGCCAGCGTGGGCCGCATCGTCGTCGCCTACCCCCAGCGCGGGGCGTCCATGTCGACGGCCGGCGTGGTCTTCCTCTCGGTGCGCTGCGGCGCGGCGACCGGCCAGTCCTGCGCGGGTCTCCTGCGCATCCGGTCCGGGTCGTCGCTGAAGGGCTCCCTGCTCGGCCAGGCCTCCTTCCTGGTGCGCGGTGGCCGCTCGCAGAAGGTCGCGGTGCTGCTCGGCGCCGCGGCGCAGAAGCAGGTGCGCGCGAAGGGGAGGATCGCCTCGAACGCCTACGCGACGCGCGCGGTCGCCGCGGGAACGGTGCAGCCCGCCGGCGACACGCAGATCACCGGGCCGATCGTGCGCTCGTAGAAGGGCGTTCGAAGCTCCTGTCCCGGCCGCCCGCCCGCGGGGTTGCGACAATGCTCGGCCCATGGCCTCCACGCCGCGCCCCGTCGACCCGAACCAGTCCTTTCCGGAGCTCGAGCAGTCGATCCTCGAGCGCTGGCGCGAGCGCGACGTGTTCGCCGAGTCGCTGCGCCGGCGCGCCGGCGCCGAGCCCTGGGTCTTCTACGAGGGCCCGCCGACGGCCAATGGGCGCCCCGGCTCCCACCACGTGCTCGCACGCGTCTTCAAGGACATCTACCCGCGCTACAAGACGATGCGCGGGCACTACGTCGAGCGCAAGGGGGGCTGGGACTGCCACGGCCTGCCGGTCGAGATCACCGTCGAGCGGGAGCTGGGCATCTCCTCGAAGGCCGAGATCGAGGCCTATGGCATCGCCGAGTTCAACCAGAAGTGCCGCGACTCGGTGTTCACGTTCCTGGAGGACTGGGACCGCCTGACGGAGCGGATCGGCTTCTGGATCGATCTCGACGGCGCGTACCGCACGCTGGACCCCGACTACATCGAGTCGGTCTGGTGGGCGCTGAAGCAGATCGCGAACAAGGACCTGCTCTACGAGGGCCACAAGGTCGTGCCCTACTGCCCGCGCTGCGGGACGGCGCTGTCCAGCCACGAGGTCGCGCAGGGCTACAAGGACGTCGTGGACCTCAGCGTCTACGTGCGCTTCCCCGTGCTCGAGCCCGCCGGCCCGCTGCAGGCGGGCGACGAGCTCGTCGTCTGGACGACGACGCCCTGGACACTGGTCTCCAACGCGGCCGTCGCGGTCGATCCGGAGCTCACGTACGTGCGCGCCCGCGTTCCCGGCAGCGATGCGCCGCTGGTCGTCGCGGCGGCGCTCGCAGAGCGCGTGCTCGGCGCGGACGCCGCGATCCTCGATCGCTTCGTGGGCGCCGCGATCGAGGGCACCCGCTACGAGCCGCCGTTCCCCTTCCTGCCCGCCGAGGCCTACGGCCCCAGGGGCCACACCGTGCTGCTCGGCGACTTCGTCACCGCCGAGGACGGATCGGGCCTCGTGCACACCGCCGTCGCCTTCGGCGAGGACGATTTCCGCCTCGGCCGGCAGGCCGGGCTGACCGTCGTCAACCCGGTGAGGCTCGACGGGACCTACGACGAGCGGATCGGGCCCTACGCCGGGCGTTTCGTCAAGGACGCCGACCGCGACCTCGTCGAGGATCTGCGCGCCCGCGGGCGCCTGCTGCGCGCCGAGGACTACGAGCACGCCTACCCGCACTGCTGGCGCTGCGGGACGCCGCTGCTCTACTACGCCAAGCCCTCCTGGTACATCGCGACGTCGAAGATCCGCGACCGCCTGCTCGCGGCCAACGAGACCGTCGACTGGCACCCCGAGCACATCAAGGAGGGCCGCTTCGGCGACTGGCTGCGCGGCAACGTCGACTGGGCGCTCTCGCGCGAGCGCTACTGGGGCACGCCGCTGCCCGTCTGGCGCTGCGACAACGACCATGTCCACGTGATCGGGTCGTTCGACGAGCTCGAGGAGCTCTCGGGCGTGCGCATCGAGGACCCGCACCGGCCGTACGTCGATGACGTCGGCTTCCCGTGCCCGCAGTGCGCGGGGCGCATGCAGCGCGTGCCCGAGGTCATCGACGTGTGGTTCGACTCCGGCGCGATGCCGTTCGCCCAGGAGCACGCCCCGTTCGAGAACGAGGACCGTTTCGAGCGCCGCTTCCCGGCGCAGTACATCTGCGAGGCGATCGACCAGACGCGGGGATGGTTCTACTCGCTGATCGCCGTCTCCACGCTGCTGTTCGACCGCGCGCCGTACGAGAGCGTCGTCTGCCTGGGCCACATCCGCGACGAGCAGGACCGCAAGATGTCCAAGTCGCTGGGCAACATCGTGGCGCCGTGGGACGTCCTGGACCGCTTCGGCGCCGACGCCTTCCGCTGGTACTTCTTCACGAGCAAGCAGCCGTGGGACGGCTACCGCTTCTCCGTCGAGGCGGTCGGCGACGGCGTGCGGTTCTTCCTCAAGCAGCTGTGGAACACCTACTCGTTCCTCGTCATGTACGAGAACGCCGCGGCGGCGCAGGCCGAGCCGGTCGGCGACGGTGGCGAGACGGAGCTCGACCGCTGGGTGCGCTCACGCCTGGCGGCGACCGTCGAGGAGGTCACCGACCGCCTCGAGCACTTCGACGCGACGACGGGCGGCCGCGCGATCGCGGCGTTCGTCGACGACCTCTCCAACTGGTACGTGCGCCGCTCGCGCCGACGCTTCTGGGAGGGCGACCCGACAGCCTTCGCGACGCTGCGCGAGTGCCTGCTGACGGTCGCCAGGCTGCTCGCTCCGTACACGCCGTTCATCGCCGACGAGATCTACGAGAACCTCGACGGCAGCGAGCCCTCGGTCCACCTGTGCGACTGGCCGCAGCCCCATCCGCGCGATCTCGGCCACGAGGTCGCGATGGCGACTGCGCGCGAGACGGTGCGCCTCGGCCTGGCGGCACGCGGGCAGGCGAAGGTCAAGATCCGCCAGCCGCTGCGCGAGGCGATCGTCGTCGCCGCCGGGCGCGAGCGCGAGGCGATCGAGCAGCTCGCCGAGATCGTCCGCGACGAGCTGAACGTCGACGCGGTGCGCTTCGTCGACGACGCCGACGAGCTCGGCTCCTACGAGGTCAAGCCGAACTACCGCACGCTGGGGCCGCGCTACGGGAAGAACATGCCGCAGGTCGCCGCCGCGGTCGCGGCGCTCGACCCCGAGCACGTCGCGGTCGCGCTGCGTGACGGTCACCGGATCGGGGTCACCATCGACGGGCACGACCACCGGCTCGGCGAGGAGGACCTCCTGCTCGCGATGCAGCCGCTCGACGGCTACCAGCTCGAGCGCGAGGGCTCGCATGCCGTCGCGCTGGACCTGATCCTCGACGACGAGCTGCGGCGCCGCGGGCTCGCGCGCGAGGTCGTCCACGCCGTGCAGAGCGCGCGCAAGAACGCCGGCCTGGCGGTCGAGGACCGGATCGTGCTGCGGCTCGACGGCGACGCCGAGCTGCTCGCCGCGGTGCGCGGGCACGAGGCGCTCGTCGCCGGTGAGGCGCTCGCGACGACGGTCCTCTACGGCGACGTCGGCGCGGACGCCGAGGTCGCGACCATCGAGGGCCGCGAGCTGCGCATCTCCGTCGCCTGCGCCTGAGGGCGCAGGCGATCAGCTGATGGCGCGCACGAGGGCCTCGCGCGCCCGGAACAGGGCCTCGTCGCGGCCGCCGCGGACGCCGGCGAGGATCCGGGTGGTGAGGGCGCCGAGGTGCATGGTCGCGACGAGCATCTCGCCGCGACCGTGAACACCCGGCAAAGCGAAGGCGAAGCTTCGCTGAGGCTGGACGAAGAGCCTGGCGCTACGCGCCCAGCGCGGCGTCGAGCTGCTGCTCGATCCGGGGCTTGGGCAGGGCGCCGATGATCTGGTGGACGGGCGCGCCGTTCTTGAACAGGATCATCGTGGGGATCGACATGATCCCGAACTTCGCGGCCGTCTCCTGGTTCTCGTCGGTGTTGAGCTTCACGACGCGGAGGTCGTCGCGCTCACCGTCGATCTGCTCGAGGATCGGGCTGACCATGCGGCACGGGCCGCACCACGGGGCCCAGAAGTCGACCAGCGTCGGAGTGTCGCTCTCGACGACCTCGGCCTGGAAGTTGGTGTCGGTGATCTCGGGGAGGGCCATGTGTTTCTCCTTGGACGGGACTGCGACCGGGCGGCTCCGCCGACGGCCTCCGTTCACTATACAAAGTGTAGTGCGCCCGGCACGTCAGGGTTCCAGGACAGGGCGCCGGGCGGGACTCAGTACACCGGCGAGACGGCCATCAGCAGGTGCGGCCAGACGAAGACCTCGATGCACGCGGCGATCACGAGCGCCGGGACGGCGATCGCCACCGTCACGAAGGTCGCGGCCAGCAGCTCGTCCCAGCCGTCGTTGCGGCTCGCGACGAGCCATGCGGCGAGCGGGATGAACAGCGCCACGAGCTCGGGGAGCGCGTGCGGGAGCAGCGTCAGGATCAGCGTCTCGGGGCGCACATGGAGCTGGTGGGACAGGTCCGCGGCGATGCCGCCGAGCACCCAGGCCTGCGTGGCGAGCGAGAACAGCGTCGCGGCGCCCACGAAGGCGATCGCGAGCGGTCCGGCCTTCTCGTGGATCGTCCGCGAGAGGCCGGTCTTGTGCTCGGCCTGGATCGGCAGCGAGGCGCCGGCGATGAACCCGGCGACGCAGGCGAGTGCGTGCAGCGTGAGCACGAGCGAGTTGCGGAACAGGATGCGCCCGATGGCGTCGCCGTCGACCGGCGCGTTGAGGCCGGGGAGCAGGGTCTTCGACGGGTCCGGCGTCGTGCCGAGGGCGATCAGCCAGACGAAGAAGAGCAGCACGACGGCGATCGCGAGCGCCCCGAGGGTCCACGGCAGCAGGACGCGCCGCGGGTCGGCGTTCCATTTGTCGAAGGTCGCGCGAGTGTCGCGCAGCCCCTGGAGCAGGACGAGACGGTCGGGGTCCACCGTCCTGTGATTCGGCCGGCATGTGCCGGGGGGTGAGCGGCTGGCCGGATGTTCGACCGGAGCACCGACGTTTCCCACACCGGCCCCAGGGGTACGCCGAACCGCATGTCCACCATCGCCATCGTCGTCATCGCGATCGTCGCCGTCGTCCTGCTGGTGCTGGCGTTCGCCGTGCTCCTCCCCCGCTCGCGGCGGGCCGCCAGGGAGCGGCGCATCACCGCCGAGCACCGCCGGCTGGAGGCCGATCACCGCGCGCAGGCCGCCGACGCCTCGCAGGCCGCGGAGCTGCGCCGGCGCGAGGCGGACGCCGCGGAGGCGCAGGCCGCGCTGCACCAGGCCAAGGCCGACGCCCACCACGCGGACGCGGAGAATCCGACCGCCGCACCCGCTCAGCGCGCAGGGTCGGAGTCCGCCGACGGGCCGGGTGCCGCCGACCCGGCGGTCGATCCCGCCGCGCGGACCGCGGTGGAGCGCGAGCGCTTCTGAGCTAGGGCCGCAGGCGCAGTGCGGGAACGAGCCACATGGCCTCTGCCGCGATCCGCCAGGACATCTTCGACGTCCCGGCCTCGCGATCGCGGAAGGTGATCGGCACCTCGACGACGCGGAAGCCGCGCTGCAGCGCGCGGTAGGTCAGCTCGACCTGGAACGCGTAGCCGCGCGAGCGCACCGTCGGCAGGTCGATGGCCTCGAGCACCTCGGCCCGGAAGCACTTGAACCCGCCCGTGAGGTCGTTGACCGGGATGCCGAGCACGAACTGGGCATAGCGCGAGCCGCCGCGGCTGACCACGCGCCGCACGACCCCCCAGTCGGTGACACCCCCGCCGGCGACGTAGCGCGAGCCGAGCGCGACGTCTGCACCCT
>JADGPM010000142.1 GCA_017882425.1 Solirubrobacteraceae bacterium | reverse complement strand
GGTCTGCAAGGCCAACCAGGTGCTGCACACCGCCGCCGTCGACCTGATCGCCAAGACGAACGCCAACCGCTACTACGACCCGAAGGTCGCCGACCCGCTCGCGCCGTCGACGTTCGTCAGGAAGATCGACGTCCCGGTCTACCTCGCCTGCCAGTTCACGGACGAGCAGACCGGCGGCCACTGCCCCGATCTCGCGCGGGACTTCACCGGCACGAAGCGCAAGTGGTTCACCTTCACGAACGGCACGCACATCGACTCGGTCGACCCCGCCACGTTCACGCGCTGGTTCGACTTCCTCGAGCTGTACGTCGCCCGACGGGCGCCGAACCTCTCCCCCGCGCTCAAGGGCCTCGCGCCGACGATCTTCAGCGCCGCGATGGGCATCCCGAACGTCGGCCTGCCGGACGACCCGATCCAGGGCCGACCGAGCTACGCCGACGCGCTCGGCGCGTTCCAGGCGATCCCGCCGGTGCGCGTGATGTTCGACAACGGCGCCGGCGGCACCGTTCCCGGCGCCCCGGTCGCGGGCTTCGAGCAGTCCTTCCCGAGCCTCCCCGCACCGGGCACGCAGGCGCGCTCGTGGTACCTGGGAGCGGGCGGCACGCTCACCGACGCGCCGCCGGCGAGCGCCGCGGCCGACGCGTTCACGTGGGATCGCGCGGCGCGCAGCCCGACGAGCTTCACCGGCAACACGGCGTCCGGAGCCGGCGGGCTGTGGACCGCCACGCCGACCTACCACTGGCAGCAGAACCCGGCCGGGACGGCGCTCTCCTACGTGACCGCGCCGCTGACCGCCGACACCGCGGTCGTCGGCCCGGGGGCGCTGCGCGCCTGGATCCAGTCCTCGGCCCCGCGCGTCGACCTGCAGGTGAGCGTGTCCGAGGTGCGCCCCGACGGCAACGAGACGTTCGTGCAGAACGGCTGGCTGCGCACGAGCGGCCGCAAGCTCGACCCGAAGAAGAGCACGCTGCTCGAGCCGGTCCCCACGCTGCGCAAGGCCGACGACGCGCCGCTGCCCAAGGGGAAGTGGACGCAGATCGACGTGCCGCTCTACTACGAGGGCCACATGTACCGCGCCGGGTCGAGCATCCGCGTGACGATCACCGCGCCGGGCGGCGACCAGCCCGTGTGGGCCTTCGCCGGCGCGATGCCGTCCGGGAAGGCGACGGTCTCGCTGGCCCACTCGGCCGCCAGGCCCTCGCAGCTGATCCTGCCGGTCGTCCCGGGCATCACCGCGCCGACGCCGCTGCCGCCATGCCCCGGCCTGCGCGGCGAAGCCTGCCGGGCCTACCAGCCGCTCGCCAACCAGGCCTCGACGATCGCGCCGTAGCCGCTCGTCGCGCTCCGCGCGCCGCCCGGCGCGCGGCCTGCGCGGACGGGACGATCAGGGCCTAGAACAGGCGTCCACTCGGGAGCTCTTCACCCGCGCTCGTGCCGAAGGATGGTGCGATGGCGGCTCATCCGACGGAGCTCACCGGCGCGCGCGACTCGCGCGGCCTGAGCGGATCACTGCACGGCCCTGGCCTGACGCGCATGCGCGCGGGCGCTGCGGCGCTGCTGGCACTCGCCTGCCTGGCGCTCGGCCTGGCCGGTCCGGCACATGCACAGCCGACGGCGACGATCGGCATCGCCGATCAGCACGGTGAGACGTTCAGCGATCCGCTGTTCGCCGCCCTGGGCGTGAAGAACGCCCGCCTGAACCTCGCCTGGGACGCCCTGCAGTACCCGTGGCAGGTGCAGGAGCTCGACGCCTGGATGGGCCAGGCGCAGGCCGCCGGCGTCGACCCGCTCGTGATCTTCAGCCAGTCGCGCGTCCAGGGCCGCACGCGCATCCTCCCGTCGCCCGCCGAGTACGGGCAGGTCGTCGACCAGCTGCGCGCCCGCTACCCGTTCCTGCACGAGTTCGCCGGCTGGAACGAGGCCAATCACTCCGGGCAGCCGACCTACCGCCGGCCCGACATGGTCGCCGCCTACTACAAGACGCTGCGCGCGCACTGCCCCGGCTGCAAGATCCTGCCGGCCTCCCTGCTCGACAACCCGAACCTCGTGTCGTGGACGACGCAGCTGCGCAGGGCGATCCGCAGGATCCACGCGCCGGACCCGCGCCTGTGGGGCCTGCACAACTACTCCGACGTCAACAACCTGCGCGACGTCTCCACGCGCCGGCTGGAGCGCGCCGTCAAGGGCCGGATCTGGATCACGGAGTCCGGCGGCGTCGTCGCCGCGACCAGCCCCACCGCGTCGAAGTTCCCGCAGGGTGCCGAGTACGCCGCGCGCGTGACGCGGTACATCGTCGGCCCGATGCTGCGGCGCAGCCCGCGGATCCAGCGCATCTACTTCTACAACTGGAAGGCGAGCAACGACCCGGTCAGCTGGGACTCGGGGCTCGTCGCCGCCGACGGCACGCCGCGCCCGGCATACACCGTGCTGGCCGACTACCAGGCCCAGCTGGGCCGCGCCGCGCACCACTAGGCAGCGGGTTTTCTACGGTCGCCGGCCGTCCGGTCGCGCTCTACGGTCGACCTCATGGCGATCCACGAGATGCAGGTGCACCCGGTCAACGACCCGTCGCGGGCACGAGAGATCATTCAGCAGCTCGTCGACGAGACCCCCGAGATCGTCGCGCACGAGCACGCCTCGGGCGCGTACGAGCTGACCGTCACGGAACCGGACATGACGTGGGACCAGGCCCGGCTGTGGGTGATCGAGCGTGTGACCGAAGTCGACCACGAGGCTCCGGTGTACCTGGACCTGCTCGGCATGGACCGCGTGCCGCAGCCGGAGGGCTAGCTGGAGCGGCTCGCCGCTCGATCGTTGACGCCCACGTGCGACGCGCCGTAGGCTCGGCGCGTGCGCGCGAGCCGAGGCATCCTGCGTCGCGGGCGCCGGCGCGTCGCCGGGATCGCCCTGATCCTGCCGGCAATGCTCGCGGTCCCGCCGTGCACCGCGTTCGCCGGCCACCGCGCAGCGCCGCGAACCGTCATGTTCGACGCGCTCTTCGCCAGGAGCGGCTTCCGCGACAGCGCCCCGGCGGGTGACAGCGTCGGCGATCGGCAGTACGCGAGCGGTCCGCTGCACGACCGCAGCGGCGTGACCGTCGGCCGGTTCTCCTTCACCTGCACGTGGATCGCAGTGCACGCGACGAAGGTCAACGAGCGCTGTTCGGGGGAGGCGGTGCTGCGACACGGCCGGCTGCACACGCGCGGGCCGGCGCTGCGCTCGGATGCGTCGCATCGGTGGAGCATCGTCGGCGGCAGCGGGATCTACGCCGCCGCGCGCGGCAGCGTGATCGTCCACGACCTCGGGACGCGCGAGTCCGTGATCGTCGCGACGCTGACGACGGGCGCGCCCGCGCACATGCCCGGCGAGGTGCCGCGCCCCGCCGCGAACGGCACGTTCATCGCGCGGGCCGAGGCTGTCTGCGCGGCGGCGCGGACCGCGCTGGCCGCGCTCCCGTCGTTTCCCCTGGACACCTTCGACCCGGCGCACCCGACGGCCGATCAGCTGCACGTCGTCGGGGCCTACTTCACCGGCGCCGGCGATCCGCGGCCGGCGTTCCGCGCCGAGCTGGCGGGGCTCACGGCGCTCGGCGTTCCGCCGGCGCAAGCCGGCGGCTGGAACGCGGTGATCGCGAGTCGCACCGCGGTGCTGCCCGCGGTCGAGGCCCAGGACAGCGCCGCGGTCGGCGGCGACGTCCCCGCCTTCGTCGCGTCGCTCCAGGCGGTCAGCGGCGCGATCCGGCGCGAAGCCCTCGCGGTCGCCGTCTTCGGCGCCCTCGGCTGCTACCCGGCGTAGCGCCCCGCGCGTCAGGCGGCCAGGCGCACCGGCAGCGTCCGCAGCTGGTTCACGAAGCCGGAGATGACGTAGCGCGGCTCGCCGTCGACCGTCATGTGCGGGTAGCGGGCGAGCGTCTCCTCGAGCAGGATCTTCAGCTCCAGGCGCGCCAGCGCGGTGCCCAGGCAGAAGTGCCGGCCGCCCGCGCCGAACGCCTGATGCTCGGGATTGCGCGTGACGTCGAAGT
>JADGPM010000141.1 GCA_017882425.1 Solirubrobacteraceae bacterium | reverse complement strand
ATGGGCGGTCCCGGGCTCGAACCGGGGACCTCCTGCTTGTAAGGCAGGCGCTCTGACCAGCTGAGCTAACCGCCCCGCCGGCGGATGGTAGGCACAATCACGGGATGCACATCGACACGCACGTCGCGCTGCGCGCGGCGATCGTCCAGGCGCTCGCGGTCGCCGCGCTGGCGATCGTCCTCGCGCTGACGCTCTCGCACAGCTTCTTCGAGGACTACGGGTTCATCGCCGGGCCCGGCGCCTGGATGCTCTGCGCCGCGATCACCGCAGCGGTCCTGCGCCTGCCGCTGCTGCTGACGCTCGTCGGCGCCGCGCTCGCCGGGATCCCGAGCGCGATCGCGACGGTCGTCGGCGTCCACTGGGCGGGCGCCGCGCTCGCCGTGATCGTCTTCGCGCTGTGGTGCGGCGGCCTCGCGCAGCGGCGGCGACCCTCCGTGAACGCGGAGGCGGTCTGATGGATCTCGGGCTCAGCGGGCGGGTCGCGCTCGTCACCGGCGCTTCGAAGGGGCTCGGCAAGGGCATCGCCGCGCAGCTCACCGCGGAGGGCGCGACGGTCGCCATCTCATCGCGCGATCGCGGCCGCATCGACGCGGCGGCGACGGAGGTCGGCGCGCACGGCTTCGTCCACGACAGCGCGGACCTCGAGCACATCCCGGTCCTCGTCGGCGAGATCGAGGAGCAGCTCGGGCCGATCGCGATCCTCGTGACGAACACCGGCGGGCCGCCGGCCGGGCCGAACGCGCTCGGCTTCACCGACGAGCAGTGGCGCACCGCCTACGAGGACCTCGTCCTCTCGCCGTTGGCGTTCGTCCGCGCCACGCTCCCCGGCATGCGCTCACGGCATTGGGGGCGGATCGTGAACGTCGGCTCGACGACGATCCGCGAGCCGTCGCCCGCGCTGATGCTCAGCAACACGAACCGGGCCGCGACGCTCGCGGCGTTCAAGACGATCGCCACGCAGGTCGCGCCCGACGGCGTGACGCTCAACAGCGTGCTCCCGGGGCGCATCGCGACCGACCGCCTCTACGAGCTCTACGGCTCGCGTGAGGCCGCCGACGAGATGGCGCAGGGCTCGATCCCGGCGCGGCGCCTGGGCAGCGTCGACGAGTTCGCCGCGGCGGTGACCTTCCTGTGCTCGGCGCAGGCGAGCTACATCACCGGCAGCACCGTCGTCGTCGACGGCGGGATGCTGCACTCGGTCTGATCAGACCTCGGCGGTGAAGTGGAACTTCTTGAAGCAGCGCTTCTCGTCGACCTTGCGGGCCGTGTGCTTGACGCACGCGAGGCTGGCGCGGCGCCCGTCGAAGCGGCCCGAGATCGTGCCGTCGTCGTTGAGCGCCTGGCGGATCGTCCCGTTGTAGGTCCACGTCTTGCCGTCGGTCCAGTGCGTCGTGCAGAAGACGACGAGGATGCTGCCGCTGCCGCGCCGGGTGCAGCGCCCCGAGACCTTGCGGCCGGTGCGCCGCGTGCCCTTGCGGATGACGTCGGGCATCGACGCCTTGGCCTGGGCCAGCGTCAGGATCTCCGAGTTGTCCTGGACGTCGACGGGCGTGCTCCCGCCCGAGCTCGAGGTCGGCGAGCTGACGATCACGCCGACCGCCGGGGTCGCGTAGATCAGCGCGGGGCCGCCGTCGGCGCTGGCGAGGTCGCACTTCGCGTTCGGCGCGACGCCCTGCCAGAAGTAGGTTCCGGGGGTCTGCAGCCACGTCGCCGTGGTCGCGCCCTCGTAGGTTCCGGGCGTCGTCTCGCTGAGCGAGAACTTGTCCACCTGGACCGACCCGAGCAGGAGACCGTCCGTGTCGTAGGCCTCCTGGTTGGCCACGAGGACCTGCAGCTGCTGGCCCTGGCAGCTGGACCGCACGCGGAAGGTCAGCGACGTCGAGGTCGGAGCGATGTTCGTGCCCTGCCCGGGCGTCATCTCGGTGACCGAGAGCGAGGCTGACGCGAGCGCCGAAGCGGGAAGCGCGAGCGCGGCGAGGACGACGGCGAGGACGACGAGGCGGACCATGTGACGCGACTCTAACCGGGCGGAGGTGCGTCGTGTTGCAGCCTGCCGGAGCGACCCGCCAAGGTTTTCCCATCGCGCCCGGGCGCCGGGTTAGAGTCGCACGCGGTCCAGGCGGTGCCCGCCGTCAACAGGGTTTCAGGAGGAGACGTGCCCCATTACGCAGCGGCGCGCCGCATCTCGCGGCGCGCCGGATTGGCGACGGTCTTGGTCGCCCTCGCAGCATCAGCCGTCGGCGTCTGTGCGGCGCCCGCGCTGGCCGACGGGCCCGGCGTCGGCGCCGGCTCGGTCGTCAGCGTCGGCGACTCGTACATCTCGGGTGAGGCCGGTCGCTGGGCCGGGAACTCGAACCAGAGCTCGTCGAAGATCGACGCGCTCGGGTCGACCGCCTACTACGACAACGCGTCGAACACGGCCGAGCAGATCAACCGCTGCCATCGCTCCAAGGCGGCCGAGGTCTACATCGGCGGCGGGCTGAACACGGTCAACCTCGCGTGCTCCGGTGCGCAGACCTCGACGTTCACCGACTCGTCGGGGAACTTCAAGCCGGGCCTGGACTTCTACAACGGGTCCGCGGGTCAGGGCCAGGCGCTGATGCTGCAGAACTACGCAGCGACGCACAACGTGAAGATGGTCGACATCTCGATCGGCGGCAACAACTTCAACTTCGCCTCGATCATCCAGTCGTGCCTGACGGACTGGCTCACGTCGCCGTCCTGGTGGAAGAACTACTGCAACGACGACTCCTCGGTGACGGCGAACTTCACGTCGTCGAACGTCGCCGCGCAGACGACGAACATCAAGAACGCGATCCTGAACATCAAGCAGGCCATGACGAACGCCGGCTACGCGACGACCCAGTACTCGATCGTCGTGCAGGACTACGAGTCGCCGATCCCGACCAGCTCCGGCTTCCGCTACGGCGAGTCGGGCTACACCCGGCAGGACACCGGCGGCTGCGGGTTCTGGAACAACGACGCGAACTGGGCCAACAACACGGCCCTGCCGACGATCAACAACGCCGTCAAGAACGGCGCCGCCCAGACGGGTCTGACGAACGTGAAGATCCTGGAGCTCCAGAGCACGTTCAACGGCCGCCGGCTGTGCGAGAACACGGTCGGCCTGCTGGAGGAGAAGGGGATCTCGACCTGGCAGAGCGCCGGGGCGGTCGACAACACCGAGTGGGTCAACCAGATCCGCACCGTCTCGACGATCGGGTCCGACTACTACATCCAGGAGTCGCTGCATCCGAACTACTGGGGCGAGCTCGCGCTGCGCAACTGCGTGCGCCAGGCCTACAACGGGGGCACGCCGCGCGGCGGCACGTGCACCCGCACGGGCAACGGCCTCACCGGCAACGGTGAGCCGGCGATGAGCCTGCAGTAGCGCCGTGGCAGGACGCCGGGCCCCGCCCTCAGGCGGCGGCCCGGCGGTCCGCCTCGCTCGCCAGGCGCGCGGCGACCGACGGGATGATGCGACCGAGGAACGCGCGCATCCCCGGCACATTGGAGTCGAACTCCGAGCGCCAGTGGACCTCACTGCCGCTCTCGCGCGGCGTGACCCGGACCTCCGCGTTGTAGTCGCGCACCGGCAGGCCCGAGAGCAGCCGGTAGGCCAGCCGCGAGGGCGGCTCGAACGCGACGACCTCCTCGCGCGACACGATCGGCTTCTTCGTGAAGACCCGGATCGCACCGACCCCGTCCGGCTCCGGTGCGCCCTCGCGCTCGAGCTCGGCCGACGTCCACGGGCCCCAGGTGTCCCAGGTGCGCGCGTCGGCCAGGATCGCCCAGACGGTGTGCGGCGCGGCGGCGGTGGTGACGGTCGCTTCGATGACGTGCTTGCCCATGGCGGGAAGTATGCAATGCCTACCCGACGGGCGTGACCGTGATCGTGCCGCTGGACCGCAGGCCGTCCGTGCCGTCGACGACCTCGCCGGCGATCGGGACGCTCCCGCCGGTCGCGGGGACCGTGAACGTGACCGGCTTGAGGGCGACCACGTTGACACCGAGCTGGCCGTCCGAGTTGATGATGCTGGGCGGGTCCGGCGGGTTCGGGAACTCGCAGTGCATCGTCCACAGGACGCGTGTGTCGGTGGTGAAGTCGAGCTTCACCGTGATTTCGTCGGGCCCCGTCTGCGTGGCGTGCACGGTCCAGGCGCCGCCTGTGATCGGATTGATGAGGGCGCAGTTGGCGGCGAGGTCCGGCGACGCCTGACCGGACAGCTCGCTCCAGGTCAGCGGGGCCGACGCGGTCCACGCCGCCGGGTCGCTCCCCGCGACCGGATCGAGGTGGAGCGTCGAGACGAGGCGCCCGGCGCCGCTGTGCGTCGCGAAGGTGCCCGTCTCGTGGTCGTCGAGCGCGACCTGATAGCCGGGCTGGTCGCCGAGCGTCCCGTCGACCGTCTTCTTGCCCGCGCGGCTCAGCGCCACGACCTTCCAGCTCGCGTGCGTCGGCGTGGCGT
>JADGPM010000012.1 GCA_017882425.1 Solirubrobacteraceae bacterium | reverse complement strand
CTCGCGCCTGACGCCCGTCGGTGCCCCGGCCCCGTGCCACCAGCACGAAGCCGGGTCACCGCCGACCGTCAGATCACGACCGCACCCGCGCCGAATTCCGCACGGAACTTACGGCCGGATGTACTAGATGGATCCCGCATCGACGCGGGCCTACGGCGCCGCGACCAGGGTGGCGCGCTGCGCGGATCCGGGCGTCGGGACGCGTGCACCGGGGACGCGCGCCGTGTAGCGATCCAGGAAGCCGATGCTCGTGCGCGTGACGAGCGCCAGCCACGGCCCCGGCTGCACGTAGGGCGCCAGATGCCCTGCGCCGACCAGCCGCAGGAGGTACTTGGGCCGCGCGGCGAGCGTGAAGAACGCGTCCGTGGACCGGGGGGCATTGAGGCCGTCGGCGGTGCCCTGCACCGCCAGCAGCGGTGGCGTGCCGGAGCGGAACGCGAAGCCGCCGACGCCGGCCATGCGAGCCCCGGAGAGGATGACGGCCGCGCGGATCCTGGGATCACGCAGCCGCGCGCCGTACGCCGCCGCCAGCGCGGCCATGGCCCCGTCCGAATGGCCGGCCACCGCGATGCCGGCGGTCGCGATCATCCCGGTGAGCGGATCGGTCCGGTCGGCACTCGCGCGGAGCAGCGCGCTGACGACGACACTGATGTCGCGCGGCTCGTTGACGACGTCCGCACGCTGCGGTCCACCGGGCGCATCGGCGCTCTCGCGCGGGAACGCGGGGGCCGCGACGACGTATCCGGCCTCGGCCCAGGCATGCAGCAGCAGCCTGTACGTCGACGGACGCACGGCGAATCCGTGTCCGAAGACCACGAGCGGGAACGGCCCTGCCGAGCTCGCCGGAGCGGCCCGGGCGACATCCCCCTGCGACGCCGGGCCCGCCGCCGGGTACCACACGGAGGTGACGAGTGTCCGGGGCTGCGGCGCCCCTCGCCCGCGACGGATCTCCCGCGAGGCATCGACGATCCTCATGACGCGCAGGCCCACGGCGTACCGCGGCCGGTGCTGCGCGGCGGCGTGGAGCTGGGATGCCCCCGCCGCCGCGACGAGCACCGCCAGCGCGAGCCCCGCCGCGAGCCGGTGGGCGGCGGGACGACGCACCCGCTAGGCCTTCGGCTTGGCGTAGACCGAGAAGAAGTCGCGGTCGTCCGGCGTGAGGTACCGCGTAGCCGGGCGATTCATCCCGGCCAGCAGGTTGCTGGGGCCGGCGGCCCCCGGCGCGGCGTAGGAGATGAAGCTCACCCATTCGGAGTTGATGTCGAGCTCCATCGCGCGCACGGCGCCCGCATGGCGCAGGATCGCCGCGAGGCTCCCGACCGTCTGATCGTTCGCCGCGGCGTAGATGAGGTTCCCGCGCCGGTCCACCCCGACTCCCGAGCGCCAGACGCGGATCGCGTTGCCGAGCGTCGCGCCCCAGGCCGGGCCGTCGCTGAGATTCGGGTTCAGCACGCCGTTGTCAACGATCAGCGGCAGGTTCTGGCGCGCGAAGACGACGCCCGGCGGGGGTGCCGGGCCACCGGCCCAGTTGCGCACGTCGAAGCTGCCGTCGCGGTTCCCGACGAGTGTCGCGCGATCCCTGACGAGCGGCGCGAACAGATGGCCGCGGGCGTAGAACCCGCCGTGGGAGTCCTGGAGCTTGAAACCGCTGTTGAACGTCGCGAGCAGCCGGTGACGCAGTGCCACGGGAACCATCGAGGTCCCGCGCGGGCCGCTCCCCGTCGGCTCGTAGCGGCCCGGCTGGAGCCTGAGCGTCGCGCGCGTGTGATCGATCCAGGCCAGGCCGGCGACGAGCCGGGGGTAGTTCGAGTCGGGCCGGTAGGTCGTGAGCAGGACGGCCGGCTGCCCGCCGACGTCGATCCCCGTCGTGTGCCACGCGCCCTCGCCCGGCAGACGCGGGTGGATCGCGGGAGCCAGGCGCGGCGGATGATAGATCGCGGCAACGCGGCGGCCCCGGGCGGACGCGACGACGGCGCCGCCGACGCCGGGGAGCCTCTTCAGCCCCGGCCCGCCCTTCGCCGGCGCGGTCAGCGAGTAGTAGGTGTGCTCGACGTCGTTCACGAGCCACGCGAACCCGTTGTCGCGCAGCCATTCGACGCTGCGCACTCCGATCCCCGAGTTCGACGGGCGCAGCATGGCCGACGCGTACGAGACGGCCACCGGCACGGCGAGGATCACGAGCAGCAGCGCGACGAAGCGCCCGATCCTCGGTCGGCGGGGAGGCCGGCGCGGGACCGCGGGGTCGGCGGCTTCGCCGGCGTGTTGCGGCGCCTCGTCCAGCGACGGGCCGGGGCCAAGCATCGCTGCAGACGCTATCCCCGCCGGGTTGGCCGCGACTGCGCGGCGTGTTGGAATCGTGTCGGCTTCAGATGGTGCGGGTCGTGCCGGCGACTTTGCGAGAATACGGAGGAGCATGGGACTCCTCGCATTCGCGCTGTGCCTCCTCGGACTCGTCGCGCTCGCCGTCGCCCGCGGGCGCCGCGCCGGGGCGCGCGCCGGGCTGGTCGTGCTCGCGGCCGCGCTGCTCGTCGTCGTGGAGGTGGCCTTCTACGGCATCCCGGCGGCGACGATCGTGGCGCTCCTCACCGGGGGCGGACTCCTCGCGGCGCATGAGGCGCGCCGGCGCCGGCGCCGCGCGGAGCGCGATCGTGCGCGGCGCGCACGACGCACCGCCGACTGGCCGCAGGCCTACGCCGACGCCGCCTGACGCCTGCCGTCTGGCGGGTGCGTTCTTGACACGGCCAGTGTGTGAGTGTTTACTCACACTCCATGGCGACCACCTCCCCCTCCATGCAGACCGAGCTCGACGGGCCGGAGGTCCTGCGCCGCGGCCTGCGCGAGCAGCGCGCCGAGATCGCCGTCGACGACGTGCCGCTCAAGGGCCAGCTCCCGCCGTGGCTGACGGGCACGCTCGTGCGCCTCTCCCCTTCGCGCTGGGACGCCGGCGACCAGCAGATGCGCCACTGGTTCGACGGGCTGGCGATGCTGCACCGCTTCGGCATCAGGGACGGCCGCGTCGACTACGCCAACCGCTTCCTGCGCACCAAGCAGTACCGGAGCATCACCGAGGAGGGCCACATGGCGACCTCCGAGTTCGGGACCGACCCCTGCCGCACGCTCTTCGGCCGCGTCATGACGATGTTCAGGCCGGACTTCACCGACAACGCGAACGTCAACGTCGTGAAGCTCGCCGGCGAGGCGATCGCGATGACCGAGACGCCGATCCCGATGACCTTCGACCCCGAGACGCTCGAGACGATCGGCGTCTCTCCGTGGGCCGAGCACGTGCCGGGCATGCTGACGATCGCCCACCCGCACGCCGACCCGGTCACAGGCGACCTCGTGAGCTTCGCCACCGAGATCAGCCGACACTGCAAGGTCAACGTCTACCGGATGGATCCGCAGACGCGCGAGACGACGGTGATCGCCTCGATCCCCGATCCGAAGATCCCGTACATGCACAGCTTCGCGATCACCGAGCGGCACGTGATCCTCGTGACCTTCCCGCTCGTGATCGACCAGCTGGCGATGATGAAGGGCGCGCTGAAGCGCGGCGGCGGCGTCGTCGACCACTTCCGCTGGGAGCCCGAGCGCGGCTCGACGTTCCACGTCTTCGATCGCGAGACGGGCGAGCAGCGCGCGTCGATCGCCGGCCCGGCGTTCTTCAGCTTCCACCACGTGAACGCGTTCGAGCGCGAGGATGGGCGCGTCGTCGTCGACCTGTTCGCCTACGAGGACGGCTCGATCGTCGAGGCGCTGATGATCGAGGACCTGCGCGCCGGCACGGCGACGCTGCCCGGCGCCGAACTCCGGCGCTGCGAGCTCGACCTCGACGCCGGCACCGTCGACATCCGGCCGCTCGCCGACCCGAACGCCGAGCTCGGCCGGATCGACTATGCGCGCCACAACGGCAGGCCGTACCGCTGGCTGTACGCCGTCAGCTCACAGGGCACGCGGCCGGGTGCGCGCGAGGCGCTGCTCGGCGACCAGCTCGTGAAGATCGACGTCGAAAGCGGCGCCTTCAGTGCCTGGCACGAGGCAGGCTGCCTGCCGAGCGAGCCCGTCTTCGTGGCGCGCCCCGGTGGGACGCAGGAGGACGACGGTGTCGCGCTGTCGGTCGTGCTCGACGCCCGCAGTGAGACGTCGTTCCTGCTGGCCCTCGACGCGGCGACGTTCACCGAGATCGCACGGGCGGAACTGCCCCAGCACGTTCCGCTGGGGTTCCACGGGGCGTTCTTCAGCTGAGCAGGGCGTCACGGCGCCCGCGGAAGAACTCGAGCGCGACCGCCGTCGGATCGGCGGCGTCGAGCAGCGCGGCGTAGCCCAGCTCGGCCCCGGTGAAGCCGGTGGCATTCCACTCCGGGCCTGCCGGCGGCGGACTCCACGGGCCGACGTAGAGGTAGGGCTCGGGGTGCTGCTCGTCCCCGGGCGAGGCGCCGTAGCCGGCCCGCCGCCCGTCGGCCTCGCTCCCCTGGTCGAACGCGACGTCGAAGTGCTCGGGCCAGAGGTGGATCTCCGACGGGTCCGCGCCGTCGGGCGCCTCGGCCAGCAGCCTGCGCAGCACGTCGTCGGAGAACGCGTAGAAGACCGCCAGCGCCAGCGCCGCCGCCGGCTCGATCTCCAGCGGCGCGCCGTCGAGGTCCGCCGCGGGCAGGCCGGCGAGCACGGCCGCCCCGGGCAGCGTGGCGAGTGCCGCGCGGCGCTCGCCGACGCCGGCCTCCTCGACGACGAGCACGTCGCCCTCGACGCGCACGCGCCCGCCGCCGGGGAACGGCGGCGTGCCGAACCCGCCCGCGGTCGCCTCGAGCGCGATCTCGTTGCCGGTCGCGGCGACCCGCGCGGGCGCGACGATCAGCTCGGCGACGCGGTGCAGTGCCGCGCGGGTCGCGGCGAACGCGGGCGGCAGCGGCGAGAGGTCGGGCATGCGGCTCGGTCCCGGCTTGGTCCCGGGCGTTACGGCGCCGCTCAGCGTCGCACGAGCGGCCCGCTGCGGACCGCCTCGAACGCGCTGCCCGGGACCTTCTTGAGCTGCTCGATGTCGGCGTCATTCCAGCGCCGGTCCGCAGCGCCGCTGATGTACCAGTCCGAGCCGTTGTCGGCGACGATCATCCCGTAGGTGCGCAGTGCCCGCAGGATGGCGAGCGACTGGCCGTGATACCCGCGCAGGTCGAACGCCGCCTTCAGCCGCAGGCGCAGTCCCATCGGCGGCAGATCGGGATTCGTGTCACCGGAGGCGAAGTGGCGCGCGGGCGCGACGTACGCCTGCTGGGTACGCGAGACGGTGAAGCGCAGCGCGTGGCGGATCGCGCCGGCACTCGCCTCGTCCGGGCGCGCGAGCCCGGGCATGATCGGCAGGCCGGCGGCGTCGGCGGATGTCCAGCCGGCGTGCCGCAGGCGGTCGGAGCGCAGGTCGAAGATCGCGCCGCTGCCGGCGCTCCAGCGCCCGCCGCTGCGCCGTGCGTCGTAGAGCTCGTACAGCTTGCAGGAGCGCCGCTGGACGACGAGCACGTGCCGGTCGCTGCCGCCCTCGACGCGTGCGCGCGCGGGAATCGCATACCCGCCGCGGTCGCTCTCGTCGCCGTAGGCCGTGAAGTGGACGGCGCGCCCCGGCTGGGTCGCGGCCGCGATCGTGATCGGGATGCCGTAGTTCCCGTAGCGCCCGGAGCCGAAGTCGGGATGCAGGTGCCCACCCAGGCCGATCGACTGCAGGTAGGAGGCCGAGCGCGGGTCGACGGGGTCGCGCGAGACGTCGCGGTTCCACGCATTGTCGGCCGGGAAGACCGGGCAGCCCGCGATCCGCGGGCCGGCGCTCGGCGAGGCGCCGCTCGCGACGCCGACGCCGGCGGCGGCGAGCAGCGCGGCGGCGGTCACGGCGATCAGGGTGCGCACGCCGTCAGGATCGCAGGCGGCGGTACTCGTCGACGCTGAGCTCGCGCCCGAGCGGCGTGGCGAGGGCGGGATCGTGCGCGAGGTAGGCGTCCTCGTTGCGTCGCCACGCCGCGATGTAGCGGTAGAACGGGATGCGCGGGTGCAGGTGATGGACGAGGTGGTAGTTCTGGTAGAGCAGCAGCGGCGTGAGCAGCCGCTCCCAACCGATCCGGTTGCGGGTGGCCCGGTAGCGGTCCGTGGTCAGCTCCTCGAGGCCGTGGTGCGGCAGCCAGTCGAAGGCGTAGCCCAGGAACCAGACGGCCAGGCGCGTTGGCAGGATGTAGTAGACGAGCACGTCGACGAGGTGGCCGCTCAGCACCAGGACGACGCCGGCGAGGATCAGCAGCAGCGCGGTGACCGCGCACTCGACCTGCTCGCGGCGCGGACGGCCCGCGACGCGCCGCAGGTAGAACGGCACGTAGGCGAGGTCGACGGTCGCCCAGCGCAGCGGCGTGGCCCAGGCCGGTCCGAGGTTCGTCCAGTGGTCCGGGTCGCTGCCGTCGTCCTCGTTCGTGTGCATGTGGTGCTGCATGTGGATGAAGCGGAAGACGGGCGCGGCGGCGAGTGGCGTGACCCCGAGCGCGCTGATCCGCCCGAGCCAGACGTTCAGCGGCTCGCCGGTACCCGCGGTGCGGTGGACCGACTCGTGCAGCACGGTGAAGAACAGGAACGAGGCGACGGTGTTGAGCGCCACGCCGGCGACCGCCGGGATCGTGCCGCGGAGGGCAAGCGTCGTGGAGACGGCCGCGAGCGCGACCGCCGTCGCGAAGAGCGCGACCGTCGGCCAGGCGACGGATGGCACCGGGATCGCCGGATCCGGCGTGCGGCGTGGATCGGCCGCTGCTTGCGCGTGGGCGTGACTCATCGCCCTGACACGCTGTCACAGACGGCGGGCGGCCTGCAACTCAGTCGCCGCCGGCGGCTCCGGCGAGCGGCACGGCGATGCCCTTCGGCGGACCCGCGGAGTCCTGCGCACCCGGGAAGGTCAGGAAGCCCAGCGGCGCGAGCGTCGCGAGCCTGCTCGACGCGACGCCGAGGTCCGACAGCGTGTAGAGGCGGTCGCCGACGACCACCGAGCGCTCGATCGACGGGTTGTACGGCCCGGTGCCGTGCGTGACGCGGCCGACCTCGTCGATGCCCTTCGCCTTGTCGACGTGCAGGCCGACGGCGCCGATGAAGGGCGCGTTCGGGTCGCTGTAGTCCTGCAGCGGCAGCACCGCCGATCCGGACGGGGCCCACCAGAGGAAGGCATGCGGGTCGAACTCGGCGGAGGTCGAGGAGCCCGACGCGCCGAGGGGACGATGCGCGATCCGCGCCGGATGGGCCGGGTCGGAGACGTCGAAGAGCGAGACCTGGGCGCCCTGGCGGCGGCCCTCGGCCGTGGCGTCCTGCCCCACGCCGAGCAGCAGGCCGTCGCCGACGGGGTGCAGATAGGCCGAGTAGCCGGTGAGGTCGAGCCTGCCGGCGACCTTGGGATCCGTCGGATCGGAGAGGTCGAGCGTGTAGAGCGGATCGATCTGGCGGAACGTGACGAGGTAGCCCTCGGGCCCGATGAAGCGCACGGCATAGATCCGCTCGCCCGTCCCCAGCCCGCCCACGCGACCGACCTGCCCCAGGCGCCCGCCCTGCTCGCGCAGGACCGTGATCGCGCTCTGGCTCGGCTGCGTCTGCGCGCCGTTCAGCCACAACGGATCCTCCGTGCTCGCCACGCGCAGCGCGCCGCCGAACTCCGAGAGCGCGTACTGGCCCAGCACGAAGCCGCTGACGCTGCCGCTCGAGGCGTAGGTCGTGCGCCCGGGGTCGGAGGTGTCGAAGCGGTGGATCTCCGTGGTCATGCGCGCCGGGACGTCGGCCGCGGTGTCGAGGCTCGGGACGTAGCGCTGGCTGGCGACGTAGAGGCTCTTGTCCGAGGCGTACACGACCTGGGCGCCCGCCATCACCGCGTCGCGATCGACGCTGTAGAGGCCGCGGTCGAGGTCGATCGTCATGACCGTCAACAGGTCCAGACCCGAGAACACGTCGGGGCGGCGCACCTGGTCGCAGCCGACGATCGAGCGCCGGAACGTGCGCCCCGAGATGCGGCTGCGGATCACCGTCTGGGGGATCAGCGCACGCAGGCCGAGCTTGGCGGCCGCAGCCCTCGCCGCCTGCGGGCCCGTCGTCTGCGGCGTGGTGGCGGTCTGCGGCGTCAGCGCGGACAGGTCGGGCGGCGTGTCGAGGACGACGCGGACGGTCCCGCCGGTCAGCCGGGCGCTCGCGTACGAGCCGTCGACGGTCAGCGTCCGGCTGATCGTCATCGCCGCGGGGTCCTTGACACTGACCTCGGTGAGCTGCGTGGCGGCGCGGAAGCCCGGGTAGGCGATGCCCGGCGCGAGCGCCGCGACCGGGCCGTCGATCGGGATCGGGCCGCCGCCGGCGTTTGCCGGCGTGCCGATCACCAGGACGCGATCCCCGCGCAGCAGCAGCTCGCGGCTGTAGCCCTCGAGCGCGAGAGAGCCGAGCAGCGTCGGGGTGTCCCCGCTGACATCGATTGCCAGCAGCGACTGGCCGGCGAGGACGAACATCCGCCTGCCGTCGGTCTTCACGACATCGGGCTCGTCGACCCCGGCCTCCTGGTCGTTCGTGCCCGAGAAGGCGTCGGCGGCCGAGCCCGCGCCGGTCTCCGCGGCGGCGGTCGGCGCGGCCGCGTTCGGCGCCACGGTGCCGCTGGTCGTCTTGGCGGGCGTCAGCGAGACCGCCGTGCCCGCCTCGGCGCGGAAGGGCACGCCGACGGTGCCCCCGGTGCGCGCCGCCTGCAGCCGGGCGTAGCTCACGAGCGACGAGCACGAGGCGAACGCGCTCAGGTGCGCGGTCACGCGGTGCGCGGGGCGCCGCTTGGCCGCAGCGTCGCCGGCGGCCGGTCCGAGAACCACGGTCGCGAGTCCGGCGACGAGAAGCGCGCGCCATCCCATGGCCGGCGGATCCTACCGGGGATCCGACGGGGTGCGGACGATCAGGCGTACGCCGGGCCGGCCTCGCCGTCGGCCGTCCTCGCGGCGACGGCGTCGACGACGTCGAAGCGCCGCAGTCGCGGGAAGGCGAACAGCACGAGCCCGACACTCGCGATGCACGCGAGCCCGCCCGAGACGACGGAGAACCGCGGGCTCGTGAGCGCGGCGACGCTGCCCGATTCGACGTCGCCCAGCCGCGGCCCGCTGGTCACCACCAGCGAGAACACCGACGACATCCGCCCGCGCAGGCGGTCGGGCGTCACCGACTGGTTGATCGTCGTGCGGCAGACCGCGCTGACGCTGTCGGCGGCGCCTGCGAGCGCGAGCATCGCAGCGGCGATCCAGATCGAGCCGGCGATGCCGGCCAGCGCGATCGCCGCACCCCACGCGGCGACGGCCCAGATCACGATCAGCCCCAGCCGCCGCGCACCGCGCAGCCATCCGGCGGTGAAGGCGGCGATCGTCGCCCCGGCGGCGACCGAGGCGTAGAGCAGGCCCGTCCCCGCCGCCCCGGCGCCGTAGACGCTCACGGCGAGCACCGGGAAGAGCGCGCGCGGCATCCCGAACGTCATCGCCGCGAGGTCGATCGCGAACGAGCCCAGAAGCGCCTGGTTGTCGAACACGAAGCGCAGGCCCTCGCGGATCGAGCGCCCGACGGGCTCGCGCTCCGCAGCGACCCCGTGCGGCGGCTGCGGCGCCATCGCCACCACCGCGACGACCATCGCCAGGCAGCTGAGCGCATCGACGAGGTACGCGCCCCCGACGCCCGCCGCGCCGATCAGCAGCCCGCCGATGCCGGGACCGATCACGATCGTCAGCTGGAACAGCCCGAAGTTCAGCGCCAGCGCCGAGGCGAGCTTTGCCGGGTCGACGAGGTTCGGCACGATCGATGTGCGGGTCACGTTCTGGACGGCGCCGAACCCCGCCAGGAACCCCCCGAGGGCGTAGAGCGACCACAGCGGCGGCGAGCCGGCGAACGCGAGCGCCGCCAGCGCGCCGGAGACCGCGACGAGGCCGATCTGGTCGAGGAGCAGCAGCCGCCGGCGATCGTGGCGGTCGGCGAGCGCGCCGCCGAGCAGTGCCATCGCGACGAGCGGCAGGAGCTCGACCGCTCCGAGCATGCCGGTGAGGAACGCGGACCGCGTCTCGATGTACACCTGGTAGGGCAGCGCGACGAGCGCCGCCTGCGTCCCGAGCCCCGACACGACGCTGCCGAGCACGAGCAGCCGCAGGTCACGCGACGCGCGCAGCGGGCTCATGTCGACGGCGATCCGGGAGAGGCGCATGCGTGCTCCTCCACCGTAGGCCACCCGGCTCAGGTGCCTCTAGCATCGGCCCCATGAGCCCTGCGCCCCAGGTGCGGCCCGCGGAGATCCCGCGGCGGGCCCGGTACGAGCGGACCCGGCTCGCCGGGGATGTTCCGGCCGCGCACGCCGCGCTGCTCGTCGCCGGCGACGACGCGCCGTTCGCCCTGACCGGCGCGTGGGCCGGCGGCGGTGCGATCGCCGGCTCGGCCCCGCTCTACGTGGCACGGCCGGATGACGATCCGTTCGCGCTGCTCGACGTGCAGCCGCAGGTCGACGCCCCCGACGCACGCGCGCCGCGGGGCGCCGTCGGCGGCGGCTGGTTCGGCGTCCTGGGCTACCGGCTCGGCGCCCTCGCCGAGCCCGTCCCGCCGCCGCCCCCCGCATCCGGGCAGCTGCCGCCGGCGGTGCTCGCCTTCCACGACCACGTGCTGCGCGCCGACCGCGACGGCGCGTGGTGGTTCGAGGCGCTCTGGACGCCGGAGCGCGCGGCGGCGCTCGCCGAGCGGCGCGACCTGCTCGCGGCGCGCGTGCGTGCCGGGGTGCGCCCCGGCCCGTTCCACGTCGGCACGCTGCGCCCCGCGCCGACCGGGATCGCGGCACACCGCGCGGCGATCGCCGGCTGTCGCGAGCGCATCGCCGCGGGCGACCTCTTCCAGGCGAACCTCACCGTGCGCCTGGAGGGCTCGTGGTCGGGCTCGGCCGCGGGGCTCGCGGCGACGCTGGCGAGCTGCCTGACCCCGGACTACGGCGCCTTCCTCGAGGGCCCCTGGGGCGCCGTGGCGAGCGCCTCGCCGGAGCTGTTCCTGCGCCGCACCGGTCGCGCGGTCCACACCGAGCCGATCAAGGGCACGGCCGCGGGCGACGCCGACGCCGCGCAGCTCGCCGCCTCCGCGAAGGACCGTGCCGAGAACGTGATGATCGTCGACCTCATGCGCAACGACCTGGGGCGCGTGTGCGAGTACGGCACCGTGACCGTGCCGTGGCTGGCGCGCCCGCGTGCGGGCGCGGGCGTGCTCGGACTCGTCTCGCGCGTCGCCGGGACGCTGCGTGCCGACGTCGGCGACGGCGACCTGCTGCGCGCGACGTTCCCCCCGGGCTCGGTCACCGGCGCGCCCAAGATCGAGGCGATGCGCGTGATCTCCGAGCTCGAGAGCACGGCGCGCGAGGCCTACACCGGCGCGATCGGCTACGCCAGTCCGCTCGCCGGCCTCGAGCTGAACGTCGCGATCCGCACCTTCGAGGTGCGCGGAGGCCAGATCCGGATCGGCGCCGGCGGCGGCATCACGGCCGCCTCGGATCCGGACGCCGAGCTCGAGGAGAGCTTCCTCAAGGCGCGGCCGCCGGCGCGAGCGGCGGGCGCCGCGATCGACGAGGGCCGCCCGAAGGCCGCTGTCGCCGCCGCGCCGGCGCCGCCCGCGGCCCTGGACCGCGCGCGACTGCGCCCGGATCCCGCCGCGGGCGTCTTCGAGACGATCCTGGTGGCCGACGGCGCCCCGTGCTTCCTCGCGGCGCATCTCGCACGCCTGCGCGCGAGCGCGGCGCAGGCCTACGGCGTGGACCTCGCCCCCGCTGTCCTGGAGGACGCGGTGGCGCGGGCGCTCTACGCCCCGGCGTCGGACACGCTGCGGCTCAACGTCGCCGTCGTGGCGGCGGCGCGCGGCGCGGCGGCGGTCACGGCCACCGTGAGCCCGCTCGTCCCGGTCGACCGTGGCACGCCGCTGCGACTCGTCCCGTGGACGCTCCCGGGCGGGCTCGGCGCTCACAAGTGGCGTGACCGCCGGCTGGTCGACGAGCTGGCACGGGTGGGCGGCGGCGTCCCGCTGCTGATCGACGCCGACGGCGCGGTGCTCGAGGCCGCCTGGGCGAGCGTCTGGACGCTGTCCGGGGGGGCGCTCACCACCCCGAGGTGCGACGGGCGGCTGCTGCCCGGCGTCACCCGCGCCAGGTTGCTGGAGCGCGCCGCCGAGCTGGGTCTGGAGGCGCATGAGGGCCCGCTGACGCTCGCGGCGCTGCACGCCGCCCCCGCGCTCCTGCTCACCTCCAGCCTGCGCGGCGCCGTGCCGGCGACCCTCGCGGCGGGCCCGCAGCGCGGCGCGGATCCGGCGATCGCGGCGATCGCCGCCGCGCTGCTCGTCGAGGCGACCGCCCCCGCCCTCACGCTGCCGTGAGCACACAGCGTCCTCTCAGGAACTTCCCAGGCGCGGGGAACACACTGTGTCCGTGATGAACGAGGCCACAGACACCGCTGCGCACAGCCGCGTGCTCGTCGTCGACGACGAGCCGAACATCGTCGACATCGTCTCCATGGCGCTGCGCTTCCAGGGGTTCGAGGTCGCGTCGGCGACCACCGGCGCCGAGGCGCTCGCCGCCGTCGCCGAGTTCCGTCCCCACCTCATGGTCCTGGACGTGATGCTGCCCGACATGGAGGGCTTCGACGTGGCCCGTCGCCTGGGCGCCCAGCGCGCCGAGGTGCCGATCATCTTCCTGACCGCGCGCGACGCGACCGAGGACAAGATCCAGGGCCTCACGATCGGCGGCGATGACTATGTCACCAAGCCGTTCAGCCTCGAGGAGCTGGTGGCGCGCATCCGCACGATCCTGCGCCGCACCGGCATGGCCGAGTCGGACACGAGCCGGCTCGTCTTCGACGACCTCGAGCTCGACGAGGACACCCGCGAGGTCACGCGGGCGGGGACGCCCGTCGAGCTGACCGCCACGGAGTACCGCCTGCTGCGCTACCTGATGCTCAACCCGCGCCGCGTCCTCACGCGCGCGCAGATCCTCAATCACGTCTGGGACTACGACTTCGGCGGCGACGCGCGCGTGCTGGAGACCTACATCAGCTACCTGCGCAAGAAGGTCGACGTCCTCGGCGCGCCGCTGATCCACACCGTTCGCGGCGTCGGGTACGCCCTGCGCCTGCCGCGCACATGATGCAGTCGCTGCGCGCCCGGCTGGTCACCGGGCTGGTCGTGCTGGCGGCCATCGGGCTGCTGCTGCTCGGCGCCATCACCTATGCCGAGCAGCGCTCGTTCCTGCTCGACCGTGTCGACCAGCAGGCGCGCGCCGCCGGCCCGGCGGTCGCCCGGACCTTCGACCAGCAGAACATCTACGTCCCGGGGGCGGCGCCCAACGGGCCGGGCGGGCCGGACGGCGGGCCGGACGGGCGCGGTGGCGGCGGGCCGATCGGAGCCGACGCGAACCTCCCGCCGGGCACCTACGGCGAGTTGCGCGACGCGAGCGGCGCGGTCGTCGGGCACGTCGTCCTCTCCTACAGCGGCCTCGCCGCGCCGCAGATCCCGGCGCACCTCGCCACGGGCCGGCCCACGACGGTCTCCGCGAAGTGCGGCTCGGGGCTGCGCTACCGCGTCCTCGCGATTCCGAACCGCGACCAGAGCGGGACGACGGTCATCGCGATCCCGCTGCGCGACGTCGACCAGACCCTGCACCGCCTGCTGCTCGTCGAGCTGCTCGTGATCGCCGGTGTGCTGCTGGCGCTGGGCGTCGGCGCCTGGATCCTCGTGCGTGTGAGCCTGCGGCCGCTGGATCGCATGGGCGAGACGGCGGGCGCGATCGCCGCCGGCGACCTGGATCGCCGTGTCAGCCCCGCGACCCAGCGGACCGAGGTCGGCCGGCTCGGGCTGGCGCTGAACGCGATGCTCGCCCGCCTGGAGCAGGCGTTCGCCGAACGCGAGGCGAGCGAGGACCGGCTGCGCCGCTTCCTCGCCGACGCCTCGCACGAGCTGCGCACACCACTCGCCTCGATCCGCGGCTACGCCGAACTGCTGCGCATCGGCGCCGCCAGCGGGCCGGAGGAGACCGAGAAGGCCACGACCCGCATCGAGCAGGAGGCCCAGCGCATGGGCGTTCTGGTCGAGGACCTGCTCACGCTCGCTCGCCTGGATGAGCTGCGCGACCCCGTGCGTGAGCCGGTCGACCTCGCCACGCTCGCCCGGACCGCCGCCGATGACGCGCGTGCGACGGCGCCCGAGCGCGCGATCGAGGTCCAGGGCGAGGACGAGGCGATCGTCACCGGCGACGCACACCTCATCCAGCAGGTGCTGGCGAACCTGCTGCGCAACGCCCTCGTCCACACCCCGGCCGGCACGCCGATCGAGGTCATCGTCACGCGCGAGGACTCCAGCGTGCGCGTCGACGTCCGCGACCACGGCCCGGGCCTGCCGACGAGCGACACCGCTGCGCCGTTCGAGCGCTTCTGGCGCGCCGAGGGCGGGCGCACGCGCGGCAGGGGCGGCGCGGGCCTGGGGCTCGCGATCGTGGCCGAGATCGTGGCCTCGCACGGCGGTGCGGTCGCCGCCCGGAACGCGACCGACGGCGGCGCCTGCTTCACCGTCCGCCTGCCCGCCGCGGGCGCGCCGACGACGGCGGTCCGGACGGTCGCCTGACACCCGCCTCCTGCGCCCGTAGGGTTGGCTGCGACGACGAGGCCAGGAGCGGGAGCGGATGACGAGCGGACCAGCGGGCGGCACCGGAGCGGACTTCATCGTCCGGCGCGACGACCTCGAGACGTGCGACGTGGCGCTCGTCCCCGGACCCGGGCGGATCACGCTCGACGACGGGCAGGTGCTGCTGCGCGTCGACGCGTTCGCACTGACCGCCAACAACATCACCTACGCCACGTTCGGCGAGGCGATGGGCTACTGGCGCTTCTATCCGGCACCCCCCGAGATGGGCCGCATCCCGGTCTGGGGCTTCGCCGACGTCGTCGCCTCCGCCAACCCCGAGGTCGCGGTCGGTGAGCGCTTCTACGGATTCCTGCCGATGTCGACCCACGTGGTCCTGCAGCCGGCGAACGTCACCGCCGCCGGGTTCACCGACGCGGCGCCCCACCGGCGCGACCTGCCGGCGGTCTACAACCAGTACCTGCGCACGGCGGGCGACCCCGGGTACGACCCCGCTCGCGAGGCCGAGCAGATGCTGCTGCGGCCGCTGCTGACGACCTCGTTCCTGATCGACGACTTCCTCGCCGGTGAGGGATTCTTCGGTGCGGACAGCGTGATCCTGTCGAGCGCCTCGAGCAAGACGGCGTACGGCACCGCGCTCCAGCTCACGCGCCGCGATGGGATCGAGGTGGTCGGCCTCACCTCACCCGGGAACGTCGCCTTCACCGAGGGCCTGGGCTGCTACGACCGCGTCGTCGCCTACGACGCGATCGCGACCCTCCCCGCCGGACGTCCGGTGGTCTACGTCGACATGTCGGGCAGCGCGGAGGTCCGCCGCGCGATCCACCACCACTACGGCGATGCCCTGAAGCACGACTGCGTCGTCGGCGCCACGCATCACGACGACATCGGCGGCGATCCCGACCTCCCTGGCCCCCCGCCCACGCTGTTCTTCGCCCCCGATCGCGTGCGCGCACGGCTCGCCGAGTGGGGGCCGGCGACCTTCCAGGAGCGCCTCGCCGAGGCCTGGCAGCATGCGCTCGAGCGGGTCACCGATCCTGAGCGGCCGGCGCTGCGCGTCATCCACAGCGCGGGTGCGGACGCCGTGGAGCGCGTGTACCTCGAGGTCCTGGCGGGTCGCGCGCTCCCCGACGAGGGCCACGTCCTGACCCTGCACGAGCCGGCCTAGGCGCTGCCGGCATCCTGCTCGTAGGCGACGTCGAAGGCCGACCCGCCCGCGGTGAGCGCAGCCGGCGCCGCGCCGGCCACCGACAGCGCGTCGGGCGGGCCGCCGCCGGGGCCGGGCCCCCCGCCGACGAAGCGGGCGCCGGCCGCTGGCGCGAGGCGGATCGCGGCGCGCGACCAGGCGCTGTCGGCGATCGTGCCGCTGTGCCCGGCGAGCGTCGTGGCGCGGGCGGCCGTGAAGCCCGCCGTGCCGAAGTCGGCCAGCGGCAGCGTCCGGCAGGCGTTCGCGGCGACGCCGCCCACGCACTCCGACGGCGCCTCGACGATCCAGTCGGCCGAGCTGACATCGACGACGCTCGCGCTGAGCGTCTTCGCGAACGTCGCGCCCGTCGTCGCGTCGGTCAGGCGCAGCCGGACGAGGTGGCCGCGAACCTGGACGCTCGCCGAGATCGCATCGCCGGGCGAGACGGTCATGCGGATCGTCCGTGAGGCGGCGGGGACGAGCTCGTACCACGCCGAGTACGAGGCGCGGCCGGAGGCGGAGCACTGCGCGTCGGTTCCGATCTGCTCCAGCGCCTGCGAGGTCTGGTGGTAGCCGCCGAGGCCGATCCACGGCGAGGCGACCGACGTGCGGCCGTCGCTGCAGGTCACCGTCGGCTGCGTCCAGCGCGCGCTGACGGCGCGGAACCTGACGCCGGAGCGCGACGCGACGTAGCCGGACCAGTTCGCACTGGTGCTCACGCTGTCGGCCTCGGCGGCCGGGCTCACGACGAGCAGGGCCGCGAATGCGAGGCCGGCGAGGCGCAGGACGCGCGAGGGCGAACGGGGCATTCGCACAGTGTGCGCCGTGTCTCTGAGAGATGTCGAAGAAGCCATCGCTGGCTGGACATCCGTCCGAGGGCCGACCGGCGTATCAGTCGGTGGGATGCTGTCCGACATGACGCAGCGCGCGTGGCTCGCCGCCGTGGCGCTCGGAGTCGTCGCCGGCCTCGCCGGCTGCGGCGCGGGCCGCGGCTCGCAGGCCGCGTCCACGGCCGTGCGGCGCACGACGGCGCCCGCGCAGCGGCCGCCGGCCGCGACGACGCCGACGCTCGTCGTCCGGGCGTGGGCCGATGCGCTGCGTCGCGGCGACGTCCAGGCCGCGACGCGCTACTTCGCCGTCCCGAGCCGCGTGGCGAACGGCGGACCCCCGGTGCGGCTGCGCACGCGCGGCGCCGTCCGGTTCTTCAACGAGACGCTGCCGTGCGGCGCGAAGGTCATCGCGAGCGAGCCTGCGACGCACGGCTTCATCATCGTGACCTTCGTCCTCACCGAGCGCCCCGGCGGCGGCGGGTGCGGCAGCGGCGCAGGCCAGACGGCGCGGACCGCGTTCCGCGTACGCCACGGGCGGATCACCGACTGGCTGCGCGTGCAGGACCTGCCGCCGGGGCCGGTGACCTCCACCTAGCCCCGGTGAGAGGATGCTGCCGTGCCCGACATGACGATCCGCAGGCTCGCCGACATGGATGCCGGCTTCGGGGGGCACTTCATCCGAGCGCGGGCGTCGCTCGGCGTCGAGTCCTTCGGGCTGTCGGTCCTGGAGTTCGGGCCGGGCTTCGACGGGTATCCCGAGCACTCGCACGAGGTCGACGGCCAGGAGGAGGTGCTGCTCGTGCTCGACGGGTCGGCGACGCTGCAGATCGACGGGGACGTCGTCGAGCTCGACCGCGAGACGATGGTGCGCGTGGGCGCCGCCTGCCGGCGCAAGCTCGTCGCCGGCCCTGCAGGCGTCCGCCTCCTCGTCATCGGCGGCCGTCCCGGCCACGCCTACGCCGCACCGGAGTTCTCGGCCCTCGGCGCCCCGGACACCGCGCGCCGCTCGGGTCCGCAGGTCTGACCTAGTCGTCGAGACCGTCGAGCATCACGGTCGCGTCGCCGTAGTGCTCGGGCGGCACGCGCAGCGCGATGTCGCCGCGGCCGAACTCGTCCAGCGGCCAGTCCGAGGTCAGCGCCGACTCGATGCCCAGGTCGCGCAGCTGCGCAGCGAACGCGCGTGCGGTCGGCAGGTCCTCGTAGTCACCGACGGGCTCCCAGTCGTCGAAGCGCGGATCGCCGATGTGCAGCTCGTCGGATCGTGGTCTGCGGCTGAAGAGTCCGATCATGAGACGCTACCGCTCGCGATGACCCAGCCCCCCCACCAGGCGCGTTGCGTCGTGATCGGCACCGGGGTCCTGGGCAGCGCTGCGGCCTGGGCGCTGGCACGCCGGCTCGGCGACGGGGTCGTGGTGCTGGAGCAGTTCGAGCCGGGGCACCGGCGCGGGTCGTCCTCCGACCACTCGCGGATCATCCGCCACAGCTACGACAGCGCGGTCTACACGCGACTCACGCGGGCGATGTTCACCGCCTGGGCGGCCGTCGAGCGCGAGAGCGGCGAACGGCTCGTCGTGCGCACCGGCGGCCTCGACCTCGGGGACCCGGCGGTGACGGCGTCGATCACGGAGCTCGACGCTGCGGCCGCCGCCATGACCGCGGCGGACATCCCCTTCGAGCGCCTCGACGCGGGGGAGGTTCAGCGCCGCTTCCCGCAGTGGCGCCTCGCGCCGGACACGCGGGCGCTCTGGCAGGACGGCGCCGGGATCCTCGACGTCGGCCGCGCGACCGCGACCCTGCTGGCGCTCGCGCGCGGGCACGGCGCCGCCGTCCACACCCACGTGAAGGTGCTGAGGCTCGAGGACCGCGGCGACGACGTGCTGATCCACACCGACCGCGGCACCGTCGCCGCCGGCCACGTCGTCGCCTGCACCGGCAAGTGGACCGCGCGGTTCCTGCGCGGCTTCCACGACCTGCCGCTGCGCCACACCGCCGAGCAGGTCACGTACGTCGCCGCGCCCGACCTCGGCGCGTTCGCGCCCGAGCGCTTCCCGATCTGGATCCGGCTCGGCCGGCCGTGCTTCTACGGGTTCCCGGTCTACGGCGCGTCAGCGGTGAAGATCGCCGAGGACCTCGGCGGGCCCGAGGTCGAGCCCGACGACGAGGAGAGCGCGATCGACCCGGCGCGCGTCGAGCGCGTGCTGGGGTTCCTGGAGCGCCACCTCCCCGCCGCCGTCGGCCCGGTCGCCTCCAGCCGCTCGTGCGTCTACGACCTGACGCCGGACCGCCACCTCGTCGTCGGCCCGCTGCCGGGCCATCCGCGGGTCATGGTCACCGTCGGCAACGGCCACGCCGCGAAGTTCGGCGCGCTCTTCGGCGAGATCCTCGCCGACCTCGTCGTCGACGGTGCGACGATGCACCCGATCGACCCGCTGAGCGCCGGGCGGCCCGTCCTCTGCGCGCCCGGCTCATGATCCACCTGCGCATCATCGCCCCGGAGGACCTGGCGGACGGCGCGATCGAGTTGCTGCGCCGTTGTGAGAGCACCACGAACATCGTCGTTCACCGCGGCGCGGCGATCCAGCCGGTCGGCGACACCGTCTCGTGCGATGTGGCCGAAGAGGACGCCAGCTACCTCGTCGCCGACCTGCGGGCGATGGGGATCCCGGAGCGCGGGACGATCGACATCGAGCGCCTCGACGCGAGCGTGTCGTCCGCTGCGCGCGACGCAGAGCGCCAGACGCACGGGTCGGCGGCGGACGCGGTCATCTGGGAGAACGTCGGCGCCAAGATCGTCGATCAGGGCTTCGTGAGCTGGGGTCTCCTCGTGCTGTTCGCGCTCGCCGGCGTGATCGCGTCGGTCGGCATCCTCATCGACTCCGCGCCGATCGTCGTGGGGGCGATGGCGGTGAGCCCGGACTTCGGGCCCGTGGCGGCGTTCTCCGTGGGCGTCGTCCGCCGGCGGCCCGGCGTCGCGGTGCGCGGGTTCGTCGCCATCGCGGCGGGCTTCACGGCAGCGATCGCGCTCGCATTCGTCGCCGTGGTCGCCCTGCGGTGGATCGGGGTCGCGCCGGGGCACTTCCATCGCGCCGGCAACGCGATCGCCGAGGCGGTCGCCGCGCCCAACGGCTTCTCCGTCGTCGTGGCGTTGTGCGCAGGGGCCGCAGGGATGCTCTCGGTGACGCTCGGGAAGTCGGCGGCCCTCGTCGGCGTCGCCATCTCGATCACCACGATCCCGGCCGCCGCCGACATCGGGGTGTCCGTGGCCTACGCGGACTGGGCGTCGTTCCGCGGCTCGGCGCTCCAGCTCGCCCTGAACATCATCAGCCTCCTCGCCGCGGCGACGGTGATGCTGGCGATCCAGCGCACGATCTACCTGCGGCGTCGGCGTCGTCACCGGGCCGAGCTCGGCCTGCCCCCACTCGCGCGGGCTCGCGCGTCCGAACCGGGCGACGATCGCTGACCAGGCGGCCGCGCCATCAGCGTTATGGCATACTGCATAGCCGTGTCGCCCGAGCAGCGCCCAGCGCGGGAGCGGATGATCACCAGCACGGCGCTGCTGGTACGCGAGCGCGGCGCCCGTGCGACGAGCATCGACGACGTCCTGGCGCACAGCGGCGCCCCCCGAGGCTCGGTCTACCACCACTTCCCCGGCGGCCGTGACCAGCTCCTGCGTGAGGCGACCGTGTTCGCCGGTGAGGTCATCGCGCGCCGCCTGGACCGCGGCGCGCAGCAGGATGCGCTCGTCGCCTTCGACGCCTTCCTCGACGGCTATCGCGCCGAGCTCGTCGCAAGCGACTTCCGCAGCGGCTGTCCGATCGTCGCCGTCGCGATCGAGTCGCGCGAGGACGACCCGGGCCTGCGCGAGGCGGCCGCCG
>JADGPM010000140.1 GCA_017882425.1 Solirubrobacteraceae bacterium | reverse complement strand
CCGGGATCCGCAGCTGCTCCCAGAGCTCGTCGCCGAGGACGAACCCCTCCAGGCGCAGGCGCCGGTCCGGGACGAGCCTCATGTGCCCGCCGCCCGCCGCGCCGCTGTCGAAGAGCAGCGAGCAGGCACGGCAGGCACAGCGCAGCTCGCGCGTCCTGAGCTCGAGCACATGGCGGTGCTCGGGCGCGATCGGCACGCCGCACAGCTCGCAGTGCTCGGTGGTCGCCGCGTGCTGCGCGGCCGCTGCGCGCGCCATGCCGCGCAGGCGTGAGCTCGCGGGCGGGGCGCTCACGCCGGCGCTCCGTCGCGGGCGGCGGCCACGCGCACGACGTCGCCTGCGTCGTGCAGCAGCGGCACCGGCTCCAGGTGAAGCTGGGGATCCTCGGCGCAGCGGCCGGCGACCCGCACGTCGTAGCGGCTGCCGCAGTGCGGGCAGGCGAGGTGGCCGTCGACGAGCTGTGCGTCGTCCAGGCGCTCGGCGCACTCCGGGCACGATGGCCGGTAGGCGTACAGGGCGCGCGCGCCGCGCACGAACAGCACGGGCTCGCCGGCGACCTCGCGCAGCGCGGTGGACCCCGTGGCGAGCGCATCCACGTCGCCGACCTCGGTCCAGCGCGTCGCGGCCCCGCGCTGCGCGAGCGCGGGGGAGAGCTCGATCTGCAGCAGGCCCCCCACCTCGGGCTGCGGCGCGTCGTCCTCGGCGCGGATGTCCGCGACGTCCGGCGCGAGCCGGTGGATCGCGTCCTCGATCGCGAGCTTCAGGGTCACGGCCGAGGAGGGGCATCCGCTGCAGCTGCCCTGCATCCGCAGACGCACGACCCCGTCCTCCAGGCCGAGCAGCTCGACGTTCCCGCCGTGGGACTCGAGGTACGGGCGCACCTCGTCCAGCGCCTCCCGCACCCGCGCCTCCAGGGCGACCGGGTGCAGGTCGTGGACGAGCAGCAGGTGCGCGACGAGCTCGTCCTGCGCGACGGCCTGGGCGAGCGTGCCGTCGTCATGGTCGGCCGCGTGGGCGACGAGCCGCTCGAGGCCCGCGCCGTAGAGCTCGACGAGGGACTGCACGGCCGCCAGCGCGGTCTCACGTGCCTGCGCGTCGGGGAGCGACTCGACCGCGGCGAGCAGCCCCTCGACGCGTTCGACCAGGCTGCGCGCGCCGGTGTCGTCCAGGACGGCGCTCATCTCACTCGTGCGCGCCGAACATGGGGTGGTGGACCGTGTCGAGCGTCTTCCCGGCACCGAGGTACATGTGGACCCCGCACGGCAGGCACGGGTCGAAGCTGCGGACCGCGCGCATGATGTCGATGCCGCGGAAGTTCTCGCGCCCGTTCTCCTCGAAGATCGGCATCCCGTTGACCGCGTCCTCGTAGGGCCCCGGGGTCCCGTAGGAGTCGGTCGGGCTGCCGTTCCACGGCGTCGGCGGGTAGGGGTGGTAGTTGGCGATCTTCCCGTCGCGGATCACGAGGTGATGCGACAGCACGCCGCGCACCGCCTCGTGGAACCCGCAGCCGATCGCCTCGTCGGGGACGTCGAAGTTCTCGAAGACCTTCGTGCGGCCCGCGCGCAGCTCCGTCAGCGCCTTCTCGAGGAAGTGCATCGCCATGCCCGCCGCGTAGGCGACGAAGTAGATGCGCGCGCGGTCGCGCTCGATCGCGTTGGACCACTGCGGCACCTTCCACTCGAGCGTCTGCTCGGGCGTGTTCGGCGTCCTGGGCAGCGTCATCAGCACGCTGCTGCCGGTCGCCTTCACGTACGGCGTGTCGACCTTGTTCGCCAGGGCCGTCGCCCACAGGCGCGCGAGCGCGCCGCCGCCGGTGTCGAGCGCGAGGTTGTCGCCCGTGCGCTTGTCGAACCAGCGCGGGCTCATCACCCAGCTGTAGTTGCCGCCGTCGAGGTCACGCTTCTGCGGCTTGGGGATCGTCGTCTGGTTCCACGGGTGGCGCTTGTCGACCGGGTTGCCGAGTGGGTCGCGCGCGACGAACGTCTCCTCGCCGGTCCAGTCCTCGTAGTAGGAGCTGCCGAGCAGGATCCGGATGCCGAGGTTGATGTCGACGAGGTTCGTCGTCACGAGCTCGCCGTCGACGACGACGCCCGGGGTCACGAACATCTCGTTGCCCCAGTCGTCCATGTCCTGGTAGCGGTAGTTCACGAAGTCCGGGTTGTTGAATGCGCCCCAGCAGCCCAGCAGGATGCGCCGCCTGCCGACCTCCTCATAGCCCGGCAGGGCCTCGTAGAAGAAGTCGAAGACGTCGTCGTTCATCGCGATGGCCTTCTTGATGAAGTCCATGCAGCGCAGCAGCCGGCTGAGGTAGTCGGTGAACAGCGTCGGCGTCGCGACCGTGCCGACGCCGCCCGGATAGACCGTCGAGGGGTGCACGTGGCGCCCCTCCATCAGGCAGATCATCTCCCGCCCGACGCGGCTCATGTGCAGCGCCTCCTTGTACGTCTCCCCGACGAACGGGTTGTAGGAGCGCATGATGTCGGCGATCGTGTCGTGGCCGTGCAGCTCCTTGTGGGGAGCCGCCGTGCTCTCCGCGCGCTTGAGGAGACTCGGGTTCGTCTCCTTGATCATCTGCTCGCAGAAGTCCACGAACACCAGGTTGTCCTGGAAGATGATGTGGTCGAAGATGTACTCGGCCGCCTCGCCGAGGTTCACGATCCACTCGGCCAGCGGCGGCGGCTTGACGCCGTAGGCCATCTGCTGGGCGTAGCACGAGCAGACCGCGTGGTTGTCGCCGCAGATGCCGCAGATGCGGCTCGTGATGAAGTGCGCGTCACGGGGGTCCTTGCCCTTCATGAACACGCTGTAGCCGCGGAACAGCGACGACGTGCTCTTGCAGGACAGGACCTCCTGGCGGTCGAAGTCGATGCTCGTGTAGATGCCGAGGTTCCCGACGATGCGGGTGATCGGATCCCACGCCATGTCGACGACGTTGCCGGCCTTCGGCTTGATGCGCTCGCGCGTGGCCATGGTCAGTGCTTCCTTCCTCGTGTCAGCTCGGGCGCACGGCGCGCGGGCGGTCCTGGCCCCAGCGCGGCTCGTAGCCGGTCGTCAGCGTGGGCCGGTTGTGGCGCCACTTCGTCTCCTTGTTCATGGTCCTGTTCGTGATCCCGCGCAGCCGGCGGATCATCGGCCCGTAGGTGCCCGTCAGCGCGGACGAGAGCCCGCCGCCCGGAGGGGCGTCCATGAACGGCATGAACTTGTCGGGGAAGCCGGGCATCGTGCAGCCGATGCAGATGCCGCCGACGTTCGGGCACCCGCCGACGCCGTTCATCCAGCCGCGCTTGGGCACGTTGCAGTTGACGACCGGGCCCCAGCACCCGATCTTCACCTGGCACTTGGGCGAGTTGTAGTCGCTGGCGAAGTCGCCCTGCTCGTAGTAGCCCGCGCGGTCGCAGCCCTCGTGCACGGTCTTGCCGAAGATCCACTGCGGGCGCAGCTGATCGTCGAGCGGGATCACCGGCGCCAGGCCGGCGGCCTG
>JADGPM010000139.1 GCA_017882425.1 Solirubrobacteraceae bacterium | reverse complement strand
TCCGGTCGCCGTGCGTGCCAGGATGGAGGCAGTGCCGCCGACCCCGGACCGCCTCAGCGCGCTCGATGCCGCCTTCCTCGACCTCGAGACCGCTCGCGCACCGCTGCACGTCGGCTGGACGATGCGCTTCGCCGGCGATGCCCCGGCACTGGCCGCGCTGCGCCGTCACGTCGGCGGGCGCCTCGACGCGATCCCTCGCTTCCGCCGGCGTGTCGTCCGGCCCGCGCTCGGGCTCGGCGACCCCCACTGGGCGGACGACCGCGGCTTCGACATCGCCCGCCACGTCCACGCGCTGCGCCTCGGCGCCCCGGCGGGCCCGGGCGAGCTGCGCGAGCTGGCCGGCGTGCTGCTCTCCACCCCGCTCGACGGCCACCGCCCGCTGTGGCGCCTGTACCTCGTCAGCGGGCTGCGCGACGGCGGCTTCGCGATCGTCGGCCAGGCCCATCACGCGCTCGTCGACGGCATGGCGGCCGTCGAGGTCGCGACGATGCTCTTCGACGAGCTCGGAGGTGCGGGCGGCGCCGGGACGTGGGCGCCCGCGACCGGTCCGACCGCGCTCCAGGCGCTGGGCCATGCGGCCGGGCGGCGGCTCGGCGGCGGCGCCGGTGCCGCCCAGGCGTTCGCGCGCACCGCGGCCGGCGGTGCGGCGGCGCTGCGTGATGCGACCGCCACACTCGCGACATTGACGGCTGCGGCGCCCGCGACGGCGCTCGACCGCTCCGTCACCCGCGAGCGCCACGTCGCCTACGCGGTCGCGCCGCTCGACGAACTGCGCGCCGGCGCCAGGCGCCATGGCGGGACCGTCAACGACGGCCTGCTCGCCGCGGCCACGATCGCCGTCGGCGCCGCGCTGCGCCGCCGCGGCGAGCATCACGAGCACGTGCGCGCGCTCGTGCCCGCGAGTACGCGCGACTCGGGCGAGGGCGCCGCCGAGCACGGCAACAGGATCTCCTTCCTGGCGGTCGACCTGCCCGTGGGCGAGCCCGACCCGGCACGCATCCTGCAGCTCGTGCGGGCGCGGACACGGGCGCGCAAGCTCGCCGGCGACGCCGGCACGGGCGACGCCCTGCTGCGCGCCGCCGACCTGCTGCCGGCGGCCGGCCGCGGAGCGGTCGCGCGCGCGGCCGCCGCCCGCGCGAACTTCAGCGTCATCGTCTCGAACGTCCCGGGGCCTGCGGTGCGCCTGGGGCTGCTCGGGCGCGAGCTGCTCGGCGTCTGGCCGGCGGTGCCGCTGCTCGAGGGGCACGCCCTGACGATCGGGGCGATCTCCTACCGCGGGCGGCTGTGCGCGGGGCTCTACGCCGACGCTGTCGTCGTCCCGGACGCCGCGCAGATCGCGCAGGACCTCGAGCGTGCGTTCGACGCCGTGCGCCGCCTGCCCGCGCCCTCGGCGACGCCGTGGCGGGCGCGCGCCCGCACGCGCCGCGACCGCCTGCGCACTGCCGGCTGAGCCGCGGGCCTAGCGGGCCGCAAGGCGGTAGACGGGCCCGCCGAGCGAGACGACGTAGATGCGCCCGCTGTTGTCCTGGCCGAAGGATGACACCGACTTCAGCGTCGGCAGCGACAGCGCGTGATCGCCGGTCGCACGGCCGGCGCTGAGCTTCGCCGCGTAGATCTTCGAGAGGCAGTTGTCGCTGTAGACGTAGCGCCCGCGCAGCGCCGGAAGCGCCGGATCGCGCACGACGTAGCCGCCGATGATCGAGCACCAGCCGCTCTGGTGGCTCTTCGTGATCACCGGGAAGACGGCGCCGGGCGCCGGCTCCTGGACGTTGCGCCGCCGCCCCTCCCAGGGGCGCCACCCGTAGTTCGTGCCGCGCGCGCGGCCGTGACGGGCGAAGTCGATCTCCTCGACGTTGTCCTGGCCGACGTCGCCGATGCTGAGGTCGCCGGTCGCGCGGTCGAACGAGAACCGCCACGGGTTGCGCAGGCCGTAGGAGTAGACCTCGGGACGCGCGCCGGAGCGTCCGGTGAACGGGTTGGACGCCGGGACCGTGTACGGGCGCGAGCCCGAGGCCTTCGGGTCGATGCGGAGCAGCTTGCCCAGCAGCGAGCCGAGGTTCTGCGCGTTGCCGCGCGAGCCGTGCTGGTCGTTCGCGCCGCCGCCGTCGCCCGTCCCGATGTAGAGCAGGCCGTCGGGCCCGAACTGGAGGTTCCCGCCGTTGTGGTTGGACTCCGGGTCGTCCATGCGCAGGACGGTGCGGGCGGAGGCCGGGTCGGCGCGGTCGGCGCTCGCGCGGTGGTACTCGACGACCCACTCGCGCTGGTCGCGGCCGGTGTAGTAGACGTAGAACAGGCCGCTGGTCGTGTAGTCGGGCGCGAACGCCATGCCGAGCAGGCCCTGCTCGCCGCCGCTGGTCACCTTCGGGGTGATGTCGAGGAACGGCGTCGCCAGCGTCTTCCCACCGCGCACGACGCGAATGCGGCCCCCCTGCTCGACGACCATCAGGCGCCGGGCGTCACCGGGCGGCGCGGTCACGTACAGCGGCGCATCGAAGCGGCCGACCGTGACGAGCCGTGTCGTCGCGGCCTGAGCGGTCCCCCGCGCGGGGCCGCCCGAGTCCGCGCTGGTGGACCCGCAGGCGACGAGGCCGGCGGCGACCGCGCCGAGCAGGAGAAGGGAGAGGCGTCCGTGCATCCGAAGAGGATCGCAAGCTGCCCGGCGAAACGCGGACGATCTGGCGCACGCACGCCCTCGGCCGGTGGCCGTCGTCCTCGCTCGCCGGAGCGGACCCGGCGCGACTCTGCGAGGGTGCCGGACATGGCTCTCCGGCAGCAGGCGGCGGTCGCCCCGGACACCACCGAGCGCCTGCTGAGCGGATGGGGCCGGACGGCCGCGACCCGCGCGACGGTCCGGCGTCCCCGTGACGGCGAAGAGACCGTCGCGGCGCTCGCCGCGGCCGGCCATCGCGGCACGATCGCCCGTGGCCTGGGGCGCAGCTACGGCGACGCGGCGCAGAACGCCGGCGGCACGGTCCTCGACATGACCGCTCTGGACGCCGTCGGTCCGGTCGATGCCGGCGGCGAGATCACGGTCGGCGCGGGGGCGAGCCTCGCAGGCCTCCTGACCGCCCTCCTGCCGGTCGGCTGGATGCCGCCGGTCATGCCCGGCACCCGATTCGTGACCGTCGGCGGCGCGGTCGCGGCGGACGTCCACGGCAAGAACCATCACCGCGACGGGAGCTTCTGCGACCACGTGACGTCACTGCGCCTCCTGACGCCCGGCGGGGACGTCGTCGACGTGACGCGCGAGAGCGACCCCGACCTGTTCGCGGCGACCGCAGGCGGGATGGGGCTCACCGGCGTCGTGCTCGCCGCGACGCTGCGGCTGGCGCCGATGCCCACCGCTGCGATCCGCGCGGAGCATCGGCGCGTGCCCGATCTCGACCGGATGCTCGCGCTGCTCGAGGAGGACCCGGCGCGCTACTCGGTGGCGTGGGTCGACATGACGGCGCCGGCGCGCGCCCGTGGACGCGGTGAGGTGATCCTCGGCGAGCACGCGGACGCGGACGCCGGCGGGCACGCCGCGCCGGGCGCGCCCCGGATCCCGACGCCACGCGGCCTGCCCTCGGGACTGCTGTCCGCTCCGCTGGTCCGGCTGGGCTGCGCGGCGCGCTACCGCATGGCTCCGGGGCGGCGCTCCGCGGTCGAGGGTGTGGGTCCGTTCTTCTTCCCGCTCGACGGGATCCGCGACTGGAACCGCGTCTACGGGCCGGGAGGGCTGGTCCAGCACCAGTTCGTCGTTCCACCCGGTCGCGCCGACGTCCTGCGCTTCGCGCTCGACCGCGTCGCGGGTTCGGGCGTGCCCGCGCCGCTCGCAGTGCTCAAGCGGCTCGGCGCGGGCCGCGGCATGCTCGCATTCCCGATCGAGGGCTGGACGCTGGCCGTGGACTTCCCCGCTCGCGCACACGGGCTCGCGCGCCTCCTCGATGAACTCGACGACCGGGTCGCCGAGGCCGGTGGGCGCGTGTACCTGGCCAAGGACTCGCGCATGCGCCCCGAGATGCTCACCTCGATGTACCCCGACCTGACGCGCTTTTCCGCGGTCAGAGCGCGCATCGACCCGGGCGCGCGCCTGCGATCGGACCTCGCCCGGCGCCTGGAGCTCGCGTGAGCCGCACGGAGCCCGGCGCGGCCTCGCGCGACCCTTTCCTCATCCTTTGCCCGCCAGGCTGCACGGTTGTCGTGTGGTTCGCGCGATCGCGATCAGCTCATGCCGTCGTCTGTGCCGGTGCCCTGTCGTCCTCCGGGAGCCGCTCACGTGAGCGCGCGCTCGATCGCCGCCCCGATGCCCGCAGCGCGCCGGGGCGCTCGCGTCCGGGGAACCGCGAGCGGTCTTGTCGCGTGTGCCCGGCCCCGGCAGTGGATCAAGAACGTCCTGGTGTTCCTGGCTCCCGCCGCGGCAGGCGTCCTGACGCAGGAGGCGGTGCTGCTGCGCGTCATCCCGGCGTTCGTCGCCTTCTGTCTGCTCGCCGGCGGCACCTACCTGATCAACGACGCCGCCGACAGCGAAGCCGACCGCCGACATCCGACCAAGCGCCTGCGTCCGGTCGCCGCGGGCCGGATCTCGAAGCGGACCGCGGTCGTCGCGGGCGTCGTGCTGCTGCTCGCCGGCCTCGGGATCAGCGCGGCCGTCTCGACCGTGCTGCTGGGCGTCGCCATCGCGTACGTCGCCCTCACCGCCTCGTACACCCTCTGGCTGAAGCACATCGCGGTCGTCGACATCGTCGCGGTCGCGGGGTGCCATGTCCTGCGCGCTCTGGCCGGGGGAGCGGCCGCGGGCGTCGCGATCTCGAGCTGGTTCCTGATCGTGGTCTCGTTCGCCTCGCTGCTGGTCGCCGCGGGCAAGCGCCACGCCGAACTCACCGGCGGCGGAGCGCGGATCTCGACGCGCGCGACGCTCGCCGTGTACTCGCCGGGCTTCCTGCGCCGCGTCTGGATGATCGCGGCGGGCATCGCCATCGCCGCCTACGTGATCTGGGCGGCCGGCGCGCGCGGCGACGACGCGGCCCTCTGGGCGTACCTGTCGATGCTCCCGTTCTGCGCCGGGATCGCCCGCTACACGACGCTCCTGGACACCGGCGCAGGCGAGACGCCGGAGGCCACGCTCGTCCAGGACCGCGTCATGGTCCTGAGCCTCGGCGCGTGGGCTGTGCTGTTCATGGCCGGTGTGACCTTCGGCGGATGAGCGCCGGACCATGAGGGACGCCGTCGGAGGGGCACAGACCCTGGTCGTCTTCGGCGGCGGTTCGGAGATCGCGCTGGCGACCGCGCGCGAGCTGGTCGCCCATGGCACGCGCACCGTCGTCCTCGCCGCCCGCGAGCCGGACGGGCTCGCTGAGCCCGCCGCCACGTTGCGCGACGCCGGCGCCTCAAGGGTGGAGTGCGTGGCGTTCGACGCGCAGGACGTCGACGGGCACCCGGCGGCGGTCGCGCGGGCGTTCGCGGCCGCCCGCGCCGACGTCGACGTGGTGCTGGTCGCGTTCGGGGTCCTCGGCCCGGCCGGCCGGGCCCAGCTCGACCACGAGGCGGTGCGCGATGTGTTCGCGACGAACGCGGTCGGCGGCGTGTCGGTCACCGCGCTGGCGGCGCGGATGCTCCTGGACCAGGGGCACGGAACGATCGTGGTGCTCTCCTCCGTCGCCGGCGAGCGCGCACGAGCCGCGAACTACCTGTACGGCGCCTCGAAGGCGGGGCTCGACGCATTCGCGCAGGGCCTCGGCGACGACCTGCACGGCAGCGGGGTCGATGTCATGGTCGTGCGTCCCGGGTTCGTCCACACGAAGATGACCGCGGGGCTCGAGCCGGCGCCGCTGAGCACCACGCCGGAACTGGTCGCCGCGGCGATCGCCGAGGGCCTGCGGCGGGGCAGCCCCGTCGTCTGGGCGCCAGCGCCGCTGCGCTGGGTGATGGGCGTCGTGCGCCACCTGCCACGACCGCTGATGCGCCGTCTGCCGCGCTAGTACACCCATCCGCAAGTTCCGCGGGTTTCGGCGGAGTGCGCTCGCGCCTGACGCCCGTCGGTGCCC
>JADGPM010000138.1 GCA_017882425.1 Solirubrobacteraceae bacterium | reverse complement strand
GCGGGTGCGCGCCGTCGAGAGCCATGACTGGGTCGCCGACCCGTTCGCGCGCGGGACGTGGCTGACGTGGCCGCCGGGTTGGGCTGCGGAGGTGGCCCGCGAGCTGCGCCGCCCCGAGGGCCTCCTGACGTTCGCCGGCGGCGACGTCGCACTGGAGGGCAGCGGCTGCATCGAGGGCGCGATCGCGAGCGGGCGCGAGGCGGCGGTGTCGCTTCGCATCGCGTGAGCGCGGCGGCGTCGCCCGCCGCGCAGAGCGAGCACGACCGCGGACGACCGCGGACGACCGGCAGACCCCTACTCGTCCAGGATCGCCACGACCCGCGCCGGGCCGGCCGACCCGCCGACGATCCGCAGCGGGAAGCAGGAGACGGTGAAGCCGCTGGACGGCAGCGAGCCCAGGTTGCACAGGCGCTCGATCTGCGAGTAGGCGAGGTCGCACTGATGGGCGGCCCAGAAGATGCCCGGCTCGCCCTTGGCCTTCGCGGCCTCGGCTTCGAGGTGCAGCGGCGCGTCCCAGCCCCAGGCGTCGATGCCCACGACGCGGGTGCCCAGCTCGTACAGCCGCCGCGTCGCCTCGGCCGTGACGCCGGGCCCCTTGATCATGTAGTCCGGGGCGTTCAGGAAGGCATCGCGCCCGGTGCGGATCAGGACGATGTCGAGCGGCTGGATGTCGCGGTCCAGGCCCGCGAGTGCGTCGTCGATCTCCGGGACGGTGATCGCGTCGCCGTCCTCCTTGTGGGCGAAGTCGAGCACGACTCCGGGCGCGTGGAACCACTCCAGCGGCAGCTCGTCGATCGTGAGCGCCCGCTCGCCGGCGATCGTCGAGTTGTAGTGCCAGGGCGCGTCGACGTGCGTGGAGTTGTGGGTGCCGAAGCGGACGAACTCCTCGGTCGCCCAGCCCTCGCCGTCGCGCAGCAGCTCCGGCCCGACGCCGAGCATCGCCTCGATCGCCGCAGCCCCCGCCTCGTGGCCCTGGAAGACGATCTCCGTGCGCAGCGGCTCGGGCGTCTCGGGCGGGCTGTTCAGGATCGGCGCGGACAGGTCGACGAAGCGCGGCATGGCGGCGAACCCTATTGACCGCTGCGCGAGACTCGTCGGCATGACCCCCTCACAGACCGGACGCTGCCTGTGCGGCGGCGTGCGCTTCGAGCTCTCCGAGCCCGTCACGGTTGCGGGCTACTGCCACTGCACGCGCTGCCAGCGCCGGACGGGAACCGCGTCATCGGCGCAGGCGCGGATCGAGGGCTCCACGTTCCGCCTCCTGAGCGGTGAGGACCTCGTCCAGGGCTGGCGCCACCCGGATGGCGGCTTCGAGAAGTGCTTCTGCCGCACCTGCGGCGCGCACCTGTTCAGCCGCGACCCCGACGGCTCGGGGAAGATGAGCATCCGCATGTCCGCCTTCGACGACGATCCCGGCGTGCGCCCGGGCTGGCGCGCGTTCGTGGCCTACGCCGCGCCGTGGGAGCCGATTCCCGACGACGGCCTGCCGCGCTACGCGGAGAGCGTGCCGCGCTGAATCAGCCGGGCTGCCCGGCCGCCGCCTCGGTCACGGTGGTGACCGGCAGCCCGAGATGCTCGACCCGGTGCGGCAGGTCGACATGCAGCCGCTGCTCGGTGTGATGCGGCGCCGTCGCGATGATGATCTCGTCGAAGGGCTCGTCGTGGAGCGTCTCCTCGATCGCGTCCATCGCGTCGTGGCGGATCGAGATGGACCCGATCACCGGCCCGCGCGCGGCCGCCTCGATCGCCGGCAGCGCGCGCGACAGCACCTCCTCGGCCTCCGCGGCGTGATCATGGCGCTCGGGGTGCAGCGGGTGCCACTCGGCGGGGGACGGGTAGGGCACCAGCACGCGGAACTGCGTCGGGCCGCGCCGTGCGCGGTCGCCGATCGCCGCGAGCAGTGCGGGGGTGGCGGTCATCTGGTCGGTGACCACGAGGATTCGGGCGGGGCTCGGAGCTTCCATGGCGTCGCGGACGATGGCGGACGGCGCGTGAACGCGACCTGAACGTGCCGTCGTCCGGAAGGCGCGCTGTCAGATGGCGATCTTCGTCACCGCGAGGCGCCCGGCGTCGCGGATCGTCTTTGCATGGGCCTCGGGCAGCTCGCCCAGCGCGGCGTAGTGCAGCGAGTCGGGGTCCAGGTCGAGTGCCCGCGCGTCCGCGGCGTCGAGCCGCTCGAGCAGCGCCTTGGAGACGAGCAGCGTGCCGCCGTGGGCGGTCTGCTGGATGCGCGCGCACTCGTTGACCTCGTCGCCCAACGCGGTGACCTCGAGGCGCCCGTCCGTCACCAGCTGCCCCATGTAGAGCCCCGGTCCCCAGTGCAGGCCGAAGTTCATGAGCACGGTCGGCTCGTCGTCGACCGTGCTGTCCGCCGTGATGTCGCGCACGGTCGCGGCGATCGAGCGGGCCGCCTCGATCGCCGCGCGCACGGCCCCGGACGGCCCGCCGAGGTCGTCGGCCACGAAGAACGCGGTGACGCCGTCGCCGGCGTGCTTGCCGATGATGCCCGAGCGCCGCACGATCGCGCGGTCGATGCGCTCGGTCAACTCGGAGATGAGGCGGAAGTAGGCCGCGCCCGAGAGGCCCCGGGCGATGTCGCCCGAGCCCTCGAGGTCGGCGAACAGCACGGCGGCCGCGCGGCGCCCCGGGGTGGCGAGCCGGGCCATCCGCGCGAACGCGTCCTCGTCGCCGTGCATCAGCATCGCGCTGAGGCCCATCGGCAGCGCCGGCATCACGATGCACAGGCCCGCGGCGAAGGCGCCCGCGTCGTCGCGCACACGCACGACGACGCCGGTGAAGGGCGTGTGCGGGCCATTGGCCGGCGCGTAGCCGGTGCGGAACGAGAACGCCGGACCGCCGCAGTCCGGCCGCCGCGTGCGCTCGGCTTCGGCAGCCGCCGCCAGCTCCGGCTCGCTCGCACGCGCGGCCTCGATGGTGCCGGGGACGTCGCTCTCGGCCTCGGCCAGCAGGACCGTCGAGACCCCGAGGCGCTCCTCCGCGGTCATCCGGCGCGTCCAGGCCAGGCGCCGCAGCGCCAGCGGGACCTGCAGCCCGTAGCCGAGCGCCGCGGGCGTGTGGTCGCCGGTCATCTCCCGCGCCTCGCGCGAGGCCCAGATCAGCTGCCAGTGGCGGTCGTAGAGGAACGCGGCCCAGCCGACGTCGTCGACCACGTCCGCGAGGCGCTGCAGGCGCGGATCGTCGGACCACGGGCGCTCGACCCCGGGCCCCGTCCCGACCTGTTCCTCGTCAGCGCGTTCCATGGGCGTCCACGTCAACTGTCCCACGCGTGTGCCGCGAAATGTGGGTCACAGCGTGCGCGGGACCCTCCCGCTGAGCTGCAGCATCACGCGCATGCAGCGGTGTCCGGCGTCGGAGGTCTCGCCGAACATGTTCGGGCAGCCGCCGGGGATGACCGCGATCCCGTGCTCGGTGCAGAACTCGACAGCCGGCTCGGAGCTGCTGCCGGGACCCATGCCGCGGTGCAGCCAGACGCGTGGGATGCCGGCGGCGTGCGCGTCGGCGACGACGTCCTCGGCGACCTCCGGAGTCGTCACCACGACCACGCCGTCCGGGGTCGGGGCGGGGATCGCCGCCAGCGCCGCGTAACACGGATCGCCCTCGACCCGCTCGGCGTTGGGGTTCACGGCGAACACCTCGTGGCCGGTGTCGCGCAGGCGCCGGTAGATCAGGTTCGCCGGCTGCTTCTCGTCGCGCGAGACGCCGACGACGGCGATCCGCTTCTGGGCGAGGAACTCCTGGGCTGCGTCCTTGAGCGTCGTCATACCCTGCAGGCTCGTCCTCGGCCGCCTCGAGCGCGACCGTGCAAACCACGGGTCGCGATCCGTCCGTCGCGCAGTCCGTAGTCCGCCCGGACGCCACCCGAGCGCGCGCCGTCTAGCGTCCGCGGCGATGTCCAGTCGGGTCGTCATCCTCGGTGGGGGGACAGGGGGAACCCTCGCCGCCAACCGTCTGCACCGCGCGCTCGGCGACGCGATCGACGTCACGGTCGTCGACCAGGACGACCGTCACGTCTACCAGCCCGGCCTGCTGTTCGTGCCCTTCGGCCTCGCGGACCCCGACCACATCGTGCGCTCGCGCAGCGCGCAGCTCGCATCCGGGATCCACATGGTCCTCGCCGACGTCGAACGCGTCGAGCTCGAGCAGCGCAGCGTGATCCTCGCCGGAGGCGCGGCGCTCCCGTACGACGTCCTCGTCATCGCGACCGGCGCCCGGCTGCAGCCGGAGGAGACCGAGGGCATGCTCGGCGACGCCTGGAACGAGCACGTGTTCACGTTCTACGACCTCGAGGGCGCCACCGCGCTGCGTGACGCCCTCGCCGCGTTCGAGGGCGGGCGCCTGCTGGTGAACGTCGTCGACATGCCGATCAAGTGCCCGGTCGCGCCGCTCGAGTTCTGCTTCCTCGCCGACTGGTTCCTCCGTGAGCGCGGCGTCCGCGAACGCACGGAGATCACTTTGGCGACCCCCCTGGACGGAGCGTTCACGAAGCCGCTCGCATCGCAGGCGCTCGGTGGGCTGCTGACCGAGAAGGGCATCGCGCTCGAGGCCGAGTTCGCCACCGGCCGCGTCGAAGCCGGCGAGGGCCGGATCGTCAGCTGGGACGAGCGCGAGCTGCCGTTCGACCTGCTCGTCGCGATCCCCGCGCACGGCGGCGCGGCGTATGTCGAGCGCTCCGCCGGCCTCGGCGACGAGCTGGGGTTCGTCCCGTGCGACCCGCACACCCTGCAGGCGCGCGCCGCGAGCAACGTGTTCGTGCTCGGCGACGCGGCGAACATCCCGACGTCCAAGGCCGGCTCGGTGTCCCACTTCGAAGGCGAGACCATCGTCGAGAACGTACGCCGGATGCTCGCCGGGGAGGAGCTGCGGCCGTCGTTCGACGGGCACGCGAACTGCTTCATCGAGACGGGCTTCGGCAGGGCGCTGCTGATCGACTTCAACTACGAGAACGAGCCGCTCGCCGGCCGCTTCCCCGAACCGCACCTCGGCCCGCTCCCGCTGCTGCGCGAGTCGCGGATGAACCACATGGCCAAGCTCATGTTCGAGTGGGCCTACTGGCACGTGCTGCTGCCCGGGCGCGAGCTCCCGGGCATCAGCAACGAGATGCAGACCGCGGGCAGACACGCGCCCGAGAGCTGAGAAGGAGACAGCGACGATGACCCAGACCACGATCGCCGGCCATCCCGTGGACGTCGACCCCGAGGGATTTCTCACCGACCCCGGCGCGTGGGATCGCGACATCGCCGCGGAGATCGCGCGCGACAACGGCATCCCGGAGCTCACCGAGCGCCACTGGCAGGTCGTCGACTTCATGCGCGAGCGGTACCTGCGCGACGGCGCCGCCCCCTCGATCCGCACCCTCGGCAAGGCCTCGGGCGTGCCCGTCAAGGAGCTCTACCAGCTGTTCCCCAAGGGACCGGCGAAACTCGCCGCCAAGATCGGCGGCATTCCCAAGCCCCGCGGCTGCATCTAGGGGACCACCAGGAGGACGACATGCCGGACGATCCGATCACCAAGGTCTCGATCATCATCTCCAAGGGCTCGCTCGAGGGCATCTACCCGGGGCTGATCCTCGCCAACGGGGCGCGCATGGAGGGCATCGAGGCGAACGTCTTCTTCACCTTCTTCGGGATGGACGCGATCCACCGCGAGCGCCACGAGCACGTCAAGGTCGCGGCGGTCGGCAACCCGGGGCTGCACCTGGCCACCTGGGTCGGCGGCGTGCCGGGGATGTCGTCGATCGTCACCCACCAGCTCGCGAAGAAGATGGAGGAGCTCGACATCCCGCCGATCCCCGAGTTCGTCGAGCTGATCGCCGATTCGGGCGCCGGCCTCTACGCCTGCCAGGCCTCGGTCGACATGTTCGGCCTCACGCGCGCGGACTTCATCGACCAGGTCGAGGACGTCATCACCGTCGGCGAGTTCTACGAGCGGGCGGCCGGGGGGCAGATCATCTTCACCTGAGTGGCGGTGAGGCGTAGGCTGCTCGTGCACTGTCACGAGCAGATCGAGGTGCCCCGATGAAGCGCTCGCGCGTCGCCATGTCCCTCTTCGTGCTGCTGGCCGTCACGGCGAGCACGTCTGGCCTCGCATCGGCCCGCGTGCTGCTCGTCGGGAGCTACAAGGGGGTGCACGGCCGCTACGCGACCGTCAACGCCGCCCTCAGCGCGGCCCGCACGGGTGACTGGATCCTGATCGGCCCCGGCGACTACAAGGACGCCGCGGTCCACGTCCCGGCGGGAGCGAAGACCGACGACCGCGCCGGGGCGCAGATCCTCATCACCAAGGACGGGATCCACATCCGCGGGATGGACCGCAACGCCGTCATCGTCGACGGGACCGCTCCGGGCTCCCCGGCGTGCAACCGCTCGACGAGCGGGCAGGTCTTCGGCCCCAAGGGCAACGCCACCGGGCGCAGCGGGATCCTCATCTACAGGGCCCGGAACGTGTCCGTCGAGAACCTCACGCTCTGCAACTTCCTGACGGGATCGAAGGGCGGCGGCAACCAGATCTGGTGGGACGGCGGAGCCGGCACCGGGACGCAGACGGACATGGGCACCTGGTACGGCAGCTGGCTGTCCGCCACCTCCTCCTACTTCGCCGGGCAGGACAGGCCGGCCGGCAGCTACGGCATCTACTCGTCCAACACGAAGACCGGCTCCGGCTGGTTCACGCACGACTACGCGAGCAACATGAACGACTCCGACTACTACGTCGGCGCGTGTCCGAGCTGCAACGTGACGCTCGATCACGTCCATGCGCAGTACAGCGTGCTGGGGTACTCCGGCACGGATTCCGGCGGCAACATCACGATCAGGAACTCGGAGTTCGATCGCAACCAGGACGGGTTCGACACCAACAGCCAGAACAACAACGACGCGCCGCCGCCGCAGAACGGCGCGTGCCCGAACGGCGCGCAGAACCCCGACCCGCCGCCGAACACCCAGCAGACGCACACGTGCTGGGTCGTGACGAACAACTCCTTCCACGACAACAACAACGCGAACGTGCCGTCGTCCGGATCGGCCTCGAACGGTCCGCCGGGGACCGGGATGTCGCTGTCCGGCGGACGCAACGACATCGTGACGAACAACCGGTTCGCCAACAACGGCGCCTGGGGCATCCTCGTGGTCCCGTACCCCGATCTCGGTCCGCCGCCGCCCGTCGCGCACTGCCAGGGCGGCGTGATGAACGGCCTCTTCGGCCCCGACACGTGTTACTTCGACGTCTACGGCAACGAGATCGCCAACAACACGTTCGTCCACAACGGCTTCTTCGGCAACCCGTCCAACGGCGACATCGGTGAGATCTCCGGCCAGAACGACCCCGGCAACTGCTACCACGGCAACACGAACACCGGCGGAGCGCTGACCAGCGACCCGGCGGACATCCAGACGACGCACGGGCAGTGCGGCGTGGCGAACAGCGGCAACGACCTGGGGAGCACGCTGACCGCACAGGTGCTGTGTGCGACGCAGCTGCTCGGCCCATGCGCGACGACGCCGACGACGAGCTACCCGCGCTTCACATCGGCTCCGATGCCGAAGATGGCGCGCCAGGCGACGATGCCGAACCCGTGCACCGGCGTGCCGGCCAACGCGTTCTGCGCGGCCCGCAGGCCCGCCCGGACGGTCGCGCCCAAGTTCGTCGGATAGGGGCTGACGCTCAGCCGTCCACCACGAGGCCCTGCAACGGCCCGAGCAGCCGGTCCGTGCGCCGCGAGCCGAGGCTCAGCTCGAGCAGCCGGTGGGTCGCAGGCGCGCCGCGGTCACGGCGCTCGCGCTGCTCGGCCGCCAGCGGGCCCAGAGGCGCACGCGCGGCGCAGCGGATCGCCGCGGCCGTCAGCCCACGAGCTGGTGGATGCCGATGAGGTTGCCGCAGGTGTCGTCGAGCGTCGCCGCGATCGTCGTGCCCGCCGGGGCCGGCTCACCCCTGAACTCGACGCCCGCCTCGCGCAGGCGCTCGTACTCGGCGTGGACGTCCTCGACGGCGAAGGTGGTCGCGGGGATGCCGTCCGCGTGCAGCGCACGCTGGAAGGCCTGCGCCGCCGGATGGACGTTGGGCTCCAGCAGCAGCTGCACGCCGTCCGGCTCACCCGGCGAGACGACCGTCAGCCAGCGGTACGCACCCAGCGGGATGTCGAGTGCGGGGGTGAATCCGAGCATCCCCGTGTAGAAGTCCAGCGCCCGGTCCTGGTCGTTCACGAGCACGCTCGTCACCGTGATCCTGATCATGCGGGGATTGGATCACCCTGCGCCGTCGACTTCCAGCGCCGGGCACGTGCGAACCTTCATGGATGGCCACGCTCCCCGCCGGTCCCACCGAGCCGCCCGTGATCCAGACGATGCGCTGGGTGCTGCGCCCGCTGGCGTTCATGGAGTCCGCGCGGCGCCGCTTCGGCGACACGTTCAGCGTGCGCTTCGTCGGCTTCGAGTCGCCGATGGTCATGCTGTCCGACCCGGAGACCATCCGCGCCCTGTACACCGGCCGTGACCACAACCTGCCGCCGGGGCGCACGTTCGCGCTGCGCCCGCTGCTCGGCGCGCGCTCGGTGCTCCTGCTGGAGGGCCGCGAGCATCTGGACCGCCGTCGGCTGATGCTTCCGGCCTTCCACGGCGAGCGGATGCGCGCCTATGAGTCCGTGGTGCGCGAGGCGACCGAGCGCGAGATCGCGACGTGGCCGACCGGGCGCCCGTTCGCGATCCACCCGAGCATGCAGG
>JADGPM010000011.1 GCA_017882425.1 Solirubrobacteraceae bacterium | reverse complement strand
TGCGCGACGCGCCGCAGACGTTGCGCTGGGACTGACCCCGGCATACGCTCGCCACCATGGGATCGCCGATCTTCCCGGGCCGCTACACCGCCGACGTCGAGGGCGACTTCGTCGTCTTCGTGATCGGGATGCGGATCAACCGGCCGTGGAAGCTGCGCAAGTGGCTGCTCGTCGCGAGGGCGATGCCGCCGATGATCGAGTACCTCGAGACGCATCCCGAGGCGGGCTGCCTGGCGACCCGCCGCGGCCTGCTCAGCCCGCTGCAGCCGATGCTGATCCAGTACTGGCGCAGCTTCGACGACCTCGAGCGCTTCGCCCGCGGGGAGCGTCTGCACAGCGAGCCGTGGAAGGCGTTCTTCAAGGTCGTCGGCCTGGGCGGCGACGTCGGGATCTGGCACGAGACCTTCCAGGTCCGCGCCGGCGAGTACGAGTCGATCTACGGGAACATGCCGCGCGCCGGCCTGGCGCTCGCGGGTGAACACCGCGCGATGGGCTCCGCGGCGCGCGAGGCCGCGCGCGAACGGATGGGCTCGGGCGCCGCAGTCTAGGTGAGCTGCCCAGGGACCTGGGCGGGCGCGGCTATCAGCTCGTCGTAGACCTCGAGCGTCTGGCGCGCGATGTCGGCCCAGTCGAACAGCAGCACGTGCTCGGAGGCCTCGGCGACGAGCCGCTCGCGCAGCTCGTCGTCGGTCAGCATGCGCTCGATCATCACGCCGAGGTGATCGGCGTCGCCTCCGTTGAAGCGCAGCCCCACACGCTCGCCGGCCGGCACGACCTCGCGCAGCCCGCCGGTGTCGGCGACGATGCACGGGCACCCGCTGGCCATCGCCTCGAGCGCGACGAGCCCGAACGGCTCGTAGAGGCTCGGGACCACGCAGAGGTCGGCGATCCGGTAGAGCGAGTGCAGGACGTCGTCGCCGATCCAGCCCATGAACGTCCCGTGGTCCATCAGCCCGAGCTGCTCGGCCTGGGCGCGCAGCTCCTCCTCGTGGGTGCCGGAGCCGGCGACGAGGAAGCGCACCCGCGCGCCGGGGGCGCGCCCGTGGATGATCGGCGCGAGCGCCTCGAGCGCCAGCTGGAAGCCCTTCTCGTAGACGAGGCGGCCGATCAGCAGGACGAGCTGCTCGTCCGGCGCGGCGAACCGCGAGCGCAGCGTCTCGAGGTCGTCGACCGGCTGGAGGTCCATCGGATCGATGCCGTTCGGGATCACGCTGATGCGCGTCTCGTCGAGGTCGAAGACGTCGGCGACGTGGCCGCGCATGTAGTACGAGCACGTGATCACGCGGTCTGCGCGCTTGGCCATCCAGGCCTCGACGCCGTGGATCCAGCTCTGCGGGTGCTTGTCGACCCAGCCCTGGTGCCGGCCGAACTCGGTCGCGTGGATCGTGACGACGAACGGGCAGCGGAAGCGGTTGGCGAGGTGATCGCCCGCCACCGCGACGAGCCAGTCGTGGCCGGCGACGAGGTCGAAGTCGTAGCGGTCGCCGAGCTCGACGCCGGCGGCGAGCATGTCCGCGTTCATGTGCTCGATCCAGGTGACGAACTCCGCCAGGTCGCGCGGACGGCGCGGCTCGCGCACGCGGTGCACCGTGACGCCGCCGCGCACCTCCTCGGCCTCGAGCGCGTCGTCGCCGCGCGTGAGGACATGGACCTCGGTGCCGAGCTGCACCAGCGCCTCGGCGAGCTTGCGCACGTGGCGGGCCAGCCCGCCCTCCACGACCGGCGGGTACTCCCAGGAGAGGATCAGGACGCGGCTCATGGCTCGAGCAGGGGGGCGATGCGCATGTGCGGGGCGAGATGGCGCACACGCGGCTCAGCTGAGGGTACTGCTCCGATGGTGTCCTCCAGGGCCGCGCGGTGCGCGCGAAAGCGCTCCAGCGGGTAGTCGCCGGCGAGGTCGCGCGTGACCATGAACGCCCAGTCGCTGGCCTGCAGGGCGAGCAGCTCGCGGACGGCGCGCTCGCCGGCGGCGGGGCCCGCGCAGAGCACCTGGAGCTCGGCGGCGCGCTGCCCGGCGGCGATCTCGGCGACCGCCGGACTGGACCATGTGCGCAGGGTGTGCGGCTCGCCCCACGTCGTGATGTGCGGCCAGTCCTGCGGGAGCGGCTCGCTGTCGGCGTCGGCCAGCGCGGCGTCGAGGTGGACGAGGTCGAGCCCGATCCGGTCGGCCTCCTCGACGAACGCGGCGAGGAAGCGCGGGCCCTCGTGCCACCAGTGTCCGAACAGCTCGGTGTCGAAGGTCAGGACGCAGAGCCCGCCGTCGCGCACCCGCTCGGCGCAGCGCGCCGCGAAGTCGGCGGCGTCGGCGCGCGCCTGGGCGCTCGCGCGGGCATCGTCGTAGACCTCACGGTCGTTGGCCCAGGGGTGGTGGTCGTGGGTCGTGCGGTGGTGGTAGTCGCGGTAGGCGCCGTGTCCGGGATAGCCCGTGCGGCCCCAGACGAGATCGGTCGTGGCGCGGTCGAGCGGAACGAGCAGCGGGCCGGCGGGGCTGCGCAGCGGCGTCAGGTGCCGGCGGTCGCCGTAGCCGAGGACGTCGGTGAACTCGACGCAGGTCGCGTGCACGCCGGCCTCCTCGAGCAGCGGATCGAGCCATGCCGCGTGCGCGCACTCCGGCAGCCAGAAGCCGCCCGCCCAGTTCTCGCCGAAACGCGCGCGGTGGCCGGCGATCCCCGCGTGCAGCTGCAGGCGGACGCCCGCGTCGGTCGCGATCAGCGGGAGGATCGCGTGGGTCGCGCTGCTCGTCCACGCCGCGTGCCGGCGCAGGCGCCCGAGCAGGTCCAGGTCGATCGCCTCGAGCCGCGCGAGCGCGCCGGCGTACTCGGCGGCGGCGCGCTGCAGCTCGTCTGCGAGGTCGGGCCGGCCGGACGCACGCGACCCGTCCACGTCGAGCCGGTGCGAGGCGCTGCGCACGTCCCGCAGGAAGGCCGCGCAGCGCTCCATCGCGCCCGGTGCCTCCAGCTGGTCGCAGACGACGGGCGTCAGCGACAGCGTCAGCGGCGCACCGGCGTCGAGCAGCTCGAGCACCGGCAGATAGCTCGTCGCGACGGCCTCCCACAGCCACTCCTCGCCGAACGGCCAGGTGCCGAAGCCCTCGACGTAGGGCATGTGGGTGTGCAGGACGAGCGCGACCCGGCCGGGGCGACTGCTCACGGCGTGAGGACCGCCACGAAGTCGAGCGCGCCGTCGAGACCGCCGAGCGGGCCGGCGTCGGCCTCGGCGACAAGGCGGAAGTCGCGCTCGGAGATCGCCGGTGTGAAGCGGTCGTAGAAGCGCTCGGTGATGCCCAGCCGCGTGTGCACGGCGTCCCAGCGCAGACGCTTCAGCGCGAGCTCGTGCGCCGCGAGCATGCGCGCGTGGAAGAGGCCGAAGAGCTCGACCCCGCCGAAGTGCGCCTCGCAGAGCGTGCGGAACTCGCCGGCGCGGTACTCGTGCACGTGCCACGGGTTGCCCGAGCGCTCGGCGCCCTCGGGCGCCAGCGTCAGGACGTTCGGCGTCGAGACGTACACGGCGGGCGCCGCGCTGCCGGCGACGAGCCCACCGAAGTGCTCGAGGATCTGCCCCGGGTTCGTCACGTGCTCGATCGTCTGCAGGAAGACGACGGCGTCGCACGGCTCGTCGAACGCGTCGATCAGCGTGCGCTCGAAGCGCACCCCGGGGCGCTCGTACTTCGCCTGCGCGTGGGCGAATGCGTCGGGGTTGGCGTCGACCCCGACCACGGAGCGCGCCGTGCGGGCCAGCACGTCGGTGCCGTAGCCCTCGCCACACGCCATGTCCACGACGCGCAGACCGCCGACGCGCGCGCGGATCCACTCGTAGACGACCGAATGGCGCCGGTACCAGTAGTTCTCCTGCGGGACGTCGGGCAGCGTGCGCTCACCGGTCAGCTCGAGCGGCGGGACCCCTTCGGGCTGGCCGCCCTGGAAGATGCGCGGGGCGTCGGGATCGGTGCGTTCTGGTGCTGCGGCGTCGGACATCGGCCGCTCAGACGGTAGTGCTCATGCTCACGCCGTCGCGCCGTCGCGCCGACCGCCGGCTCGGCGCGACGCGCGGCCACCGGGCGCTCGCCGATGCGCACCTCGCAGCCGCGCTGGGGCGAGGAGGTGATGAAGCGCGGCACCGGCGGCTCGGCGTCGCCGACGGGCTCGAGGTGCACCGAGCGCGCGATCGCGTGCAGCACGATCTCCATCTCCATCTGCGCGAACTGGGCACCGATGCAGCGGCGCGTTCCGCCCCCGAACGGGATCCACGTGTACGTGCCCGGCGAGGAGTCCAGCCAGCGCTCGGGGTTGAACTCCAGCGGCGCGGGATAGACGTCGGGCCGGCGGTGCACGAGGTAGATGCTCGGTGCGAGCACGGCCCCGGCGGGGTAGAGGACGCCGCCGATCTCGTAGGGCTCCTGGAGCGTGCGCAGCACGTTGTTCAGCACCGGCCGCAGGCGCAGGGCCTCGCGGAAGATCGCCTCGGCGTAGCGGCTGGACTCGCCCGCGCCGGCCTCCGCCTCGAGCCGCGCCAGGCGGACGGGGTCGCGCGTCAGGCGCTCGAACGCCCACGAGAGCGCGGTCGCCGTCGTCTCGTGCCCCGCGACGATCAGCGTCACGAGCTCGTCGCGCACCTCCTCGTCCCGCAGCTCGACGCCCTCCTCGTCGCGGGCGAGCAGCAGCATCGAGAGGATGTCGTCGCGCTCGGCCAGGTCGGGCGCCTGCCGGCGCTCGCGGATCAGCCGGTAGAGCGCGGTGTCGACCGGGTCGAGGACCGGCCGGTGGACGCGGCGCACGATCGCGCTGTCCGGGCCGAAGACGGCCGGCAGGACGAGGTTGCGCGGCGCGGCCAGCCAGTCGAGCAGGTGGTCGACGGGACGCCCGATGCGGTCGTGCTCCTCCGCGCCGCGCACGCCGAGCACGACCTCGAGGATCACCTCGAGCGCGATCGCCGTCATGTGCGGACGCAGGCTGAACGCGCGGCCGGGCGGCATCCGCCGCACGCGGTCCGCGGCGACGCGCTCCATCGCGCCGCGCCATGCCCGGAGGCGGTCACCGTGGAACTGCGGCAGCAGCATGCGCCGCTGGCGCAGGTGCTCGGCGCCGTCGACGACGAGCACCGAGTGCGAGCCCAGCACCGTGCGCAGGATCTCGTTGGCGTCGCCCGCGTGGGCGATCGACGGCGGTGCCATGAAGATCTGCTTGATCGCCTCGGGGTCGGAGAACATGTGCCACGCGCGCCGCTCGAACCTGATCCGGAACGCATCTCCGTGACGGGCGTGCAGCTCGTTCGTGTAGCCCTCCTCGTCGCGCAGGAAGCGGTACATCTGCACGGCCTGGGGCGCGCGCGGGCCCGGGAAGTCGGCTGAGCGGCTCATGCGGGAACGCTACGCGGGTGCGGATCCTGCGCGGTGTGAGGCTCGTCACGCAACGGAGGACCGCCGCTCAGGCCGCGACAAGCTCATTCTCGCGCTCGCGCCCTGGGGCCGGCAGGCGGCGCACCACGCGCACGCGGCCGCCCTTGTTCGGGACGAGCGTGAAGCCGCGGCGCCCGACCCGCTCGCCGTGGCCGACGGGCTCGAGCTCGACCTGCGAGAGCACGGCGTGGAGCACGGCCTTCATCTCGAACTGCGCGAACGACGCGCCCAGGCAGCGCCGCATCCCGCCGCCGAACGGCAGCCAGGTATACGTGCCGGGAGGGCTCTCGAGGAAGCGCTCGGGCCGGAACGCGTCGGGCTCCGGATAGACGTCCTCGCGGTAGTGGATGAGGATGATCGCCGGTGCGACGCGCGTCCCGGCCGGCAGCCGGAAGCGCCCCTGGCCGACCGTCACCGGCTTCGTGATCTTGCGCACGACGAGCGGCAGCACGGGGCGCAGGCGCAGCGTCTCCTGGATCACCGCCTCGGTGTACGGCGCGTCGCCGCCGGCGCGTGCCTCGGCGGCCACGCGTGCGAGGATCGCGGGGTGGCGCGTGAGGCGCTCGAAGGCCCACGAGAGCGTGTTCGCCGTCGTCTCGTGGCCGGCGAGCAGCAGCGTCATGAGCTCGTCGCGCAGCTCGCGGTCGGTCATCGGCTCGCCGTGCTCGTCGCGCGCGAGCATGAGCATCGAGAGGATGTCCTCGCGCTCTGCGAGGTCGGGCGACTCGCGGTGCTCTGCGATGACCCGGTAGAGCTCGGCGTCGAGCGGATCCAGCGCCGCGCGCAGGCGGGCCTCCAGGCGCGGCGAGTCCGGGCCCAGGACGAGGCTGATCACGAACTGGCTCGGGTTCGTCGTCAGGCGCAGCATGCGGCGGATCAGCCGCCCGAGGCGCTCCATCTGCAGGCCCTCCTCGATCCCGAAGATCGCGCGCATGATCACCTCGAGCGTGATGCCCTGCATGTGCGGCAGCAGCGTCAGCTCGGCGCCGGCCTCCCACGTGGCGACGTCGCGCTCGGCGGCCTCGTTCATGATCTCGGCGTAGCGGCGCATCCGCTCGCCGTGGAACGGCGGGAGCATCAGGCGCCGCTCGCGCAGGTGCTCGGCCTCGTCGAGCAGCAGGATCGAGCGGGCGCCGACGACCGGCTCCAGCGGCGCGTTGGCCTCGCCGGCGTGCATGACCTCGGCGCCGCCGGTGAAGATCGTGCGCACGTCCTCCGGATCCCCGAGGAACACGATTCCCTCGCCGTCGAAGTCGACCGTGAAGACGTCCCCGAAGCGCTCGCGCTGGCGCGCCGCGAACTCGCGCGGGCGCATGATCCACTGCAGCGCCTGCGCGGTCTGAGGCTGGCGCGGGCCCGGAGGCAGGTCGAGCAGATCGGGCATGCGCCGGATTCTGGCAGCTTCTGACCCGCCGGTCAGCACGCCGCGGGCCGCGGGCCGGCGCTACCCTCCTGCGGCTCATGGCCGCCCCCACCTCACCCGACGCGATCCGCGACGTGAACACGCGCTACCACGACGGCGCGGCGGCGGACTACGACGCCAAGTGGGGCATCGACTGGGGCCAGATCGGCCGCGAGCAGGTGCTCGGGAAGATCCGCAAGGCGCTCGGCGGCGCGATCCCGACGTTCGGGCGCTCGCTCGAAGTCGGCGCGGGCACCGGCTACTTCTCGCTGCACCTGCTGATGGCGGGCGTCGTCGGAGAGGCGACGTGCACCGACATCGCGCCCGGCATGGTCGACGTCCTGCGCGGCAACGCCGACCGGCTCGGCCTCCAGGTCGACGCGCGCGTCGCGGACGCCGAGGCGCTGCCCTTCGAGGACGGCAGCTTCGACCTCGTCGTCGGGCACGCCGTCCTGCACCACCTCCCGGACCTCCAGCAGGCCTTCTCCGAGTTCTTCCGCGTGCTGCGGCCCGGCGGCGTCGTCGTCTTCGCGGGCGAGCCCTCGCGCTACGGCGACCGCCTCGCGGGCGTGCCCAAGCGCGCGGCGACCGCCGTCGCGCCGGTCTGGCGCGCCGCCGTCCGCGCCTCCGCGGCGCCCGAGGGCCTCAGCGACGGCGGCGTGGAGAACCACGAGCTCGAGCAGCACGTCGACGTCCATGCCTTCGTCCCCGGCGACCTCGAGGTCGTCGCGCGCGACGCGGGCTTCGGCGACATCCACGTGCGCGGCGAGGAACTGCTCGCCAACTGGTTCGGGTGGACGAATCGCGCGCTCGAAGCCACCGCCGTGCCGGACGAGGTCCCGATGGCCTGGAAGCAGTACGCCTTCCACGGCTACCTCGCGCTGCAGAAGGTCGACCGCGGGCTGCTCGAAGGTCGCCTGCCGGCCGCGGTCTTCTACAACCTGCTGGTCAGCGCGCGCCGGCCGGCCTGAAGGCGGTCGGCGCTCGGCCTCCGAGCGCGTGAGCGTCGCACCACCTGCGAACCCGTCCCTCAGGGCCGGCCGAGGCCCGCACCGACGACGGTCCGAAGCCCTACGCCGACCCCGCCGCCCGGTAGCGCTCCAGCGCGGCGCGGCGCTCGATCGCGTGGTCGACCACCGGCTCGGGGTAGTCGCGGCCGATGACGCAGCCGGCGGCCCGTTGCTGCCCGGCGCTCATCGTCCACGGCTCGGCGAGGCGGTCGTCGGGGACGCCGGCGAGCTCCGGCACCCAGCGGCGCACGTAGACGCCGCCCGGGTCGAACTTCTGCTGCTGCAGGACGGGGTTGAACATGCGGCGGAAGTACGGCGCGGGGTCGACCCCCGTCGACGCGATCCACTGCCAGTTGCCGTTGTTCTGCGCAGGCTCGCCGTCGAGCAGCATGCGCCCGAACCACCACTCGCCGCGACGCCAGTCCAGGTGCAGATTCTTCGTGAGGAACGAGCCGACGACCATCCGCGCGCGGTTGTGCATCCAGCCACTCGCGGCGAGCTGGCGCATGCCGGCGTCGACGAGCGGATAGCCGGTACGCCCGTCGCACCAGGCCTGCAGCAGCTCATCGTCGTCGTCCCACTGCAGGTCGCGGTAGCGCGCCTGGAACTCCAGGCGCGCGTTGCCCGGATGCATCAGAAGGACGTGCGCGTAGAAGTCGCGCCAGGCGAGCTGGCGGACGAACGCGGCGGCGCCCTCCCCCCCGCGCTCCCGCGCGCGCGCCTCGACCTCGCGCGCGCTGATCGAGCCCCAGCGCAGGTGGGGCGAGAGCCCGCTCGTCCCACCGATGAGGTCGTCGTGCCGGTCGGCGTACCGGTCGACGGGACCGTCGAGCCAGGCATCGAGCGCCGCGCGCCCCGCCGGCTCGCCGGGTGCACAGAACGGCGCGGGCAGCTCGTCCTCCAGGCGCGGGCCGTCCGGAAGCGACCCCGGGGCGAGTCCGGGCGGCAGCCGGATGCGCTCGGGCGCCGCCAGCACGTCGCGGCGCTCGAGCCGCTCCCACGCCTTCCAGAACGGCGTGAAGACGGTCATCGGACGCCCGGCCTTCGTACGCGGCAGCGAGACGTCCGCGCAGTGGTTCCCGCCGTGCGGACGGCCATGGACGCCGGCGTCACGCAGCGCGGCGGTCACCGCGTCGTCGCGCCGGCGCGCGAACGGCGACACGTCGCTGGTCCAGTGCACGGCCTCGGCACCGACCGCCGCGGCGACCTGTGCCACGACCTCCTCCGGCCGCCCGCTGCGGACGCAGAGCGCGCCCCCGCGGCGGCGCAGCTCGGCGTCGAGCGCGCGCAGGCTCCCGAGCATGAACGCCGTGCGCGGGCCGCTCTCGAAGCGGCCGTGGAGGAGCCGCTCGTCGAGCACGAACAGCGGGACGACGCGGTCGTGGCCCTCGGCGGCCGCGGCGAGCGCCGGATGGTCGTGCACGCGCAGGTCGCGCCGGAACCAGACGACAGCGGTCGAAGGCATCGTCCAGTGGTACGGCCCGACCGTACACTCGGACGAGATGCCAGATCGCGTCGTCCAGGACTTCCCGCTCTTCCCGCTCGGCCTCGTCGCCCTGCCGGCGGAGATCGTGCCGCTCCACATCTTCGAGGAGCGCTACCGCACGATGATCGGCGAGTGCCTGGAGTCCGGCCGCGAGTTCGGGATCGTCTGGGCCGGCCCCGACGGGACGAACGCGATCGGCTGCGCGATGGAGGTCACCCGGGTCCTGGAGGAGCTTCCCGACGGGCGGATGAACATCCTCACCGCCGGTACGAGGCCCTTCCGCGTGATCGAGGAGCGCCACGACCTGCCGTATCCCGCCGCCGTCGTCGAGTTCCTCCGCGACAAGGCCGAGGAGCCGAGTGACGAGAGCGCCGAGGAGGCCCACGAGAGCTACCGCGTGCTCGTCGAGGAGGCCGCCGACCGCGAACTGGGCGACGACGACCTCGCCGCCATGACCGCCTACGACATGGCGGCGACCGTCGACTTCGGGCTCGAGGCCAAGCAGAGCCTGCTCGACCTGCGCTCCGAGAATGCCCGCCTGAAGCTCGTGGCGCGCCTGTTCCGCGCCGCGCTCAAGCGCCTGGACTTCATCGAGCGCGCCCAGGTCCGCGCGCGCTCGAACGGCCGCGTGCGCTTCTAGAGCACGCGCTCCCCGACGAGGTCCTCGGCGAGCGGCTCCATCGCGACCTCCGCGGCGGCCGAGCGCGCTGCCGGGACGCTCGTGCGCCGCTGCCACGGAGCCCGGCCCTCCGCGGCGATCCACGATCCGGCGAGGATCAGCGCGAGCCCGCCGATCGTCGCAGCGGTGATCGCCTCGTCGAGGAACAGAGCGCCGTAGAGGACGCTGAACCCGGGCGCCAGGTACGCGACGACGGAGGCGCGGTTGGCGCCGACGTCAGCGATCAGCACGTAGTAGATGAGGAAGGCGATGCCGGTGCCGCCCGCGCCGAGCGCCAGCAGCGCCGCGCTCGCGCCCAGGCTGATCGCGTGCGGGGGCAGGTGCGTGGCCGCCAGCGGCAGCGTCAGCAGCGCCGCGGTCAGCATCGTTCCGGCGGCGATCGCGACGGGCGGGGCGCCCGGCATCTTGTAGCGCACCCAGATCGCGCCGAACGCGTACCCGAGTCCGGCGAGCAGCACCATGCCCCCGCCGAGCGCCAGCTTCGCGCTGCCCGAGAGGTCGACGCCGAAGAGCAGCATCACGCCGAGAATCCCGACCGCGATGCCGACGACCGCCCAGCCGTGGACCGCCTCACTGGCCGCGAAGCGCGGGCTCAGCAGTGCGACGAAGATCGGTGCGGAGGCGACGAGGATCCCGGCGAGCGCCGAGGGGATCCACTTCTCGCCGTAGGTGATCAGCAGGAACGGCGCGGCGACCTGGACGAGGCCGATCGCCCAGACCCAGCGCCAGCGCCCGCGCAGCCCGGTCAGGGCGTGCTGGTGGGCGGCGATCACCGTCAGCAGCGCGGCGCCGAGCGTCACGCGGATGAACACGATCGACGGCGCCGGCACGTCGTCGTGCAGCGCGATCTTGATGAACATGTAGGACGCTCCCCAGAGGGCGGCGAGCAGCCCCATGAGAAGCCAGGAGCGTCGGGTCATCGGGGTTCAACGTCCAGGGTGGCAGATCCGTGAGGTCCCGCCCGAGGGAGCTCCTGATGGGCGCCATGAGCGGCGCTGATGGCTCGCGGCGCGACCGGGCTCAGCGCGGCAGCCCGCAGACCTTCTGCGCCAGCTCCCGCGTCAGCGCGGCGAGCTGGAAGAAGACCTTCGGCTGGTGGGCCGAGGTGTCGCTGAAGGCGACCGTCCCGTCCTCGTCGCGCACGACGTAGCGCAGGATCGAGTTCGGGCGCGCAGGCAGCTGCGTGGCGAGCGTCGCGGGCCCGGGCGTGTCGGGTTTGCCCTTGAGGTCGTCCACGGCGCCGCGCGCCTTGATCAGCTGGGCGCTCGTGATCGTCTTCGGCGGCCCGCCGTTGCAGCGCACGGTGCCGCCGTCGTTGACGAGCAGCGTCAGGCGCGCACCCGGCACCGAGCCGCTGCGATGCAGCACGAACAGATCGGGCGAGGCGACGCCGCAGCCTGCGAGCAGCAGGCCCGCCACGACCGCGCCGGCCGCGAGCGCGACACGCCCGCTCATGCGGCCACCGCGGCCCCGCCGCGCCGCGGGTCGCCGCCGCCGGAGAGGGCGCCGGTCGCCGCGTCGCGCTCGACGGCCTGCGCGCCGCCGAAGAAGAGGTTGCGACCGCGGAAGCGCACGATCTCGCGACCCGCGCGCTCCAGCGTGCCGAGCCGCGTCCCGGGCTCGGCGTAGACGACGCCGCCCTCCGCGTGGACGCGAGGCGCCTCGATCGCGTCGCCCGCGGACATCCGGTGATCGACGACGTTCACGACGACCTGGAGGATCGCCGACCGGATCCGGTTGGAACCCGCGCTGCCGACCACGAGCTCGACGTCGCCCGTCGCGCCCAGCACGACGGTCGGCGCCATCATCGAGGGCATCCGCAGCCCCGGCGGGCTGCGGAAGAACCCGGTCGGGTTGAGGTCCTGCTCGCCCATGATGTTGTTGACGTGGATCGCCGTCCCCGGGACGACGATCCCGGAGCCCTCGCCGTTCGTGCACGTGACCGAGCACGCACGGCCACCGGCGTCGAGCACCGCGACGTGCGTCGTCGAGCCCAGGTTGCGCGCCAGGAAGCGGTCCATGAACCCCGGCTCCGGGAGGCCCGCGACGAACGCGTCGTCGCGCAGCGCCTGGACGTCCTCCATCACCGCGACGAGCAGCTCTGCGTCCGGCGGACCGTCGCCGGCCCGGCGTTCAAGATGCCCGAAGGCGAGCGCGAGCAGGATGCCGCCCGCCGACGGGGGCGGGTTCGTCAGCACGGTGCGGCCGCGATAGGCGGCGCATGCGGGCTCGCGCGCGAGCGGCTCGTACGCGGCGAGGTCCGCGGCCGTCAGGAGCCCCCCGCCGCCCTGCACCCGCTCGACGATCGCCGCGGCGAGGTCACCGCGGTAGAAGGGATCCGCGCCCTCGGCGCCGAGGCGCTCGATCGTCTCGGCCAGCTCCGCGCTGCGGTACGGCTCGCTCATCGTCAGCGGGCGTCCGCCGGGGGCGAACGCGGCCGCCGCCTCCGGCGTCGAGAGCAGGATGCCGTCGAGGATCTCGAAGACGTAGGCCTGCTGGGCGTTCGGCGGGACCCCCTCCCGTGCGAGCGCCGCCGCGGGCGCGGCGAGGTCGGCGAGCGGCAGCGTTCCCCAGCGCTCGGCCGCCGCGGCGAGGCCGGCCGGGCTGCCCGGCACGCCGCAGGAGGCCGCACCGCAGTTGAAGACCTGCTCGGTGTCGCCGAAGGACACTTCGAAGGGCTGCAGCGGGGCGTGCTCGCCGTCGCCCCCGGCGCCGGGGGCGGCGACGAAGAAGTCCAGCAGGACGGGGTCCTCGCCCCCGCCGGCGACGAGCATGTACCCGCCGGCTCCAGGTCCCGTCAGCAGCGGCTCGCAGACCCAGGAGGCCAGCACAGCGGCGATCGCGGCGTCGACGGCGTTGCCGCCCTCGCGCAGGACCTGCGCGCCGGCCTCCGCCGTGCGCGGATGGCCCGCCGCCACCATGCCGCCCGAGCCGGTCACGGCGGGGAGAGTATGGGGTCCGGGAGGTCGAGCCCGCCGCGCTGGGTCAGCGGGGGCGGAGCAGCCCGCGGTCGAAGAAGCCGACGACGCGCCGCTCGTAGAGCGCCGGCGCCGCTGCGAGCGCCCCGGAGCACCTCGTCCGCGTTCCCGTCCGCCGCGGCGATCAGCAGGGCGGGTCGTGTCCGCGCCGGCGCAACGGTGCGCGGATGTGAGGCGCGGATCGTGGATGCCCACGGGCGCACGTGGCCGGGGGACAGTGCTCATGCACGACCCCCGACCCCCGAACCCCGGCCCTCGGGCGGCGCTGGGCGCCTCGCGGCGCCCCTCAGGTCATCCGCGCGGCACGAACTCGGGAACGTCCAGCTGCGAGACGCCCGTGCCGGTCCGCACGGTGTTGCCGCCGCCGCGCTCGCGCTCGCGGCGCTCCACGCGCGGCTCGCCCGCGGGCTCCTCGATGCGCCGGCGCGCGGACGTGCGCGCCTTCGCGTCGCCGTAGCGGGTCGCGACGACGGTCACCCAGACCTGATCCTCGAGCGACTCGTCGACCATCGCCCCGAAGATGATGTTCGCCTCCGGGTGCGCGGCCTCCGCCACCGCCTTGGCCGCCTCGTTGACCTCCCACAGCGAGAGGTCGGTGCCGCCGGTGATCGACAACAGGATGGAGCGCGCCCCCTCCATGCTCGTCTCGAGCAGCGGCGAGGACACCGCCTGCTGGGCGGCCTCCATCGCGCGGCCGTCGCCGGCGCCCATGCCGATGCCGAGCAACGCCGGCCCCGCCTCGGACATGATCGTCCGCACGTCGGCGAAGTCGAGGTTGATGATCCCGGGCAGCGTCACGAGGTCGCTGACGCCCTGGACGCCCTGGCGCAGCACGTCGTCGGCGACGCGGAACGCCTCGACCATCGAGGTGCGCTGGTCGAGCACCTGGAGCAGGCGGTTGTTGGGCACGACGATCAGCGTGTCGACCTCGGCGCCGAGGGCGTCGATGCCCACCTGCGCGGAGGACGCGCGCCGCGTGCCCTCGAAGCCGAACGGCTTGGTGATGATGCCGACCGTCAGCGCGCCGACCTCCTGGGCGATGCGCGCCACGATCGGCGCGGCGCCGGTGCCCGTCCCGCCGCCGGCTCCGGCGGCGATGAACACCATGTCCGAGCCCTTGAGCAGGTGTTTGAGGCGGTCGTAGTCCTCCATCGCGGCCGCGCGCCCGAGCTCCGGGTTGGCGCCCGCGCCGAGGCCGCGCGTCAGCGCCTCGCCGATGTGGACGGTGATGTCCGCGTCGGACTGCTGGAGCGACTGCATGTCGGTGTTGACCGCGAGGAACTCGACGCCGGCGATCCCGGCCTCGACCATGCGGTTGACGGCGTTGACGCCGGCACCGCCGACGCCCACGACCCGGATCACGGGGGCCGCGGTCGTGCGCGATCCCGACCACGGGTTCTCGTCGAAGCTGACGAGCTGCTCGCGCTCACGCGCGGGCGGCGTCACCGGCGGCGGAGCGGCGGCACGCGCCGCGGCTGCGCTGTCGCGCTCGAGGATGTTGTCGGGGATGTCGGAGCTGAACGCGTGGCGCAGACGCTCCTGCGGCGTCGGCACGGTGCGCTCGGGCTCGGGCGGCTCCGGCGGAGCGCCCAGCGACGGGTGCGGGTACTCGCGCCCGGCGACGGTCGTCGGCCCGACGACCCCGGGGGTCGCGGCGGGCTCCGCCGCCGGCGTGGGCGGCTCGGCCGCGCGCTGCGTCTCTGCGGCCGGGTCGGCCGGCTTGGCGGCCGACTGCTCCGTACGACGGAACAGCTCGGCCAGTGGCCCTTCGCGCATGCTCGCGCGCTTACCGCTTGCCATGGGTGAGAACCTCCTTCGCGAGATCGCGATAGGACTGTGCGGCCATCCCGTCCGGCTCGTACTTCAACACCGACATGCCCTTGACGGGCGCCTCGGCGAACCGGATCGTCTTCTTGATGCGCGAGGCGAAGACGCGATCCCCGAAGTTCTCCTCGAGGATCTCGATCGCCTCCTTTGCGTGAACCGTGCGGGCGTCCATCAACGTGGGCAGGATGCCCTCGATCTCCACGTCCGGATTGAGGTTCTCGCGGATCATCTGCAGCGTGTTCTGGAGCTGGATCAGCCCCCGCATGGAGAGATACTCGCACTGCACGGGGACGATCACCTTGTCGGCCGCCGTCAGGGCGTTGATCGTGAGCAGTCCGAGGCTCGGCGGCGTGTCGATGCAGACGAAGTCGTAGTCGTCCGAGACCTCGGCCAGCGCCTTGGCCAGCGCGCGCTCGCGGCCGATCATCGTCGACATCGCGATCTCGGCGCCGGCCAGGTCGATCGACGCCGGCGCGAGGTCGATCTCCCGCTTGCGGATCACCTGCCTCAGCGGCAGCTTGTGCACGAGGACGTCGAAGATCGACTCCTCGAGCGTGTCGGGATCGATGCCCTGCGACATCGTCAGGTTGCCCTGCGGGTCCATGTCCACGCAGAGCACGCGGTGACCCGCCTCGGCGAACGCGACGGCGAGGTTGAGAGCGGTCGTCGTCTTGGCGACGCCGCCCTTCTGATTTGCGAAGGCGATGACCTTGGGCCTGGTCTGCTGCGAACTGTCCACGGGGGATGCTCCGTCCTCGGGGGGTGCCCGTACCTGCGCGTAATTCGGACGGCCATGACGGAATCCTTCTCGGCACCGGAGGTTTCGTGGTCACCGCGCGGCGCGACCTTTGCCGCCGCCGGGCGTTCCACCACCATGCGGACCACGATGCCCCGGCTCCTCACGACCATCGGCGCCTGCGCCGCCCTCTTCGCCGTGCTCGCCCCCGCAGGGGCGCAGGCGCGCACCGGCCGCGACTGCCCGGCCCACGGCGGCACGCTCGCGACCGCGCCGCTGGGCCGCGTCTGGCACCACACGGGCTCGCTCTACGGCTGCACGACGGTCTACGGCACGGCGCCCCGGACCGTGCGCCTGGGCCCATGGACGGCCGGCACGAAGGTCGCCTTCGACGGCGTCGGCGTCGCGTGGACCGTGCGGCGGACCGCCGGCGGGGCGACCGTCGACCGCGCCTGGGCCGCGAGCGCGCAGACCGGCCGTCGCTGGCTGCTCGGCACGCCGCTCGTCCCGGCCTCGAGCGCGGCGCCCGCCCGCGAGGGCCGCGCCCAGCGCATCCTGCTGACCGACGCGGGCGTCGCCTGGGTCACCCGCGCGAGCGATGTCGTGCTCGCGCTGCACGAGCCGTCGGACACGCCCACGGCGATCGGCACGCTCCCCGGGTCGCTGCAGCCCGCCCGGCTGCTGCTGCTGGTGGGCAGCTGGCCCGCGCTGGACGCCGCACGGCTCGCGGCGAGCGCCGTGCTCGAGGAGCTGCCCGGCGACGGCGACGAGTGCGGCGGAGCGAACGACTACCGGCTGACGGTGACCCCTGATCCGGCCGCCGCGGCGGTGGGCGCCGTCTGGAACGGCTACTGGACCCGCCCCAACTGCGGCTGAGCACTCATCTACGCTCCGGGCACGATGGTCGTGCACTGGGATGACGTTGCGCAGGTCGAGCTCGGTCGCGGCGAGCCGCGTGAGCTGCATGGCCGCCGCCGGCGCCTGGGAGCCGCAGCCGGCGCCCCGCGCCTCGGCCTGAGCCGCTTCGAGCTCGGCCCGGGCGAGCGCGGCATGCCGATGCACGCGCACGCCGACGAGGAGGAGCTGTTCTTCGTGCTGTCGGGCTCGGGGACGAGCCTGATCGACGGCGCTGCGCATCCGGTCGGCGCCGGCGACACCATCCTCCACGCCGCCGGCGGGCCGCCCCACGCACTCGTCGCCGGCCCGGACGGCATCGACGTGCTGGCCTTCGCGTCCGGGTCGGACACCTCGCTGACGTGGCTCCCGCGACCGAACGTCATGTTCGCCGGCACGCGCTGGCTGCCGCTCGACGGCCCCCATCCGTTCGCCGCCGAGGAGGCCTGCGGGCCGCTGGAGCTGCCGGCCCCGGCGACGGAGCGGCCGCCGGAGATCGCCGCGCTCGCCCAGGTCGAGCAGGAGGAGCGGCGCCGCGGCGACATCGGCAACGTCACGCGCGACCTCGGCACGGCCACGGGCTCGCGGATCAGCGGCCTGCAGCACATCACCGTCGACCCCGGGCGCCTGTCGAACCCGCCGCACTGCCACTCCACCGAGGACGAGCTGTTCGTCGTGCTCGGCGGGGACGGCGCGCTCGAGCTCCTGCATCCGGACGGCACGGCCGAGTCCCACCCCGTCCACGCGGGCCACGTGATCTCGCGGCCGGCGGGGACGGGCGTCGCACACGCCTTCGGCGGCGGCGACGGCGGGCTCACGCTGCTCGCCCACGGCCACCGCGACCCCGCGGACATGTGCTTCTACCCCCGCTCCGGGAAGGTCTCGCTGCGCGGCCTGAAGGTCATGATGCATGTCCGGCGCGTCGACTACTGGGACGGGGAGACGTGAGGCGTTGAGCCCGCGCGCGAGCGCCCTGTTCGCCCACCAGCTGATCGTCGTCACCGGCAAGGGCGGGGTCGGCAAGACGACGGTCGCGACGGCACTCGGGGTGGCCGCCACCCGGCGCGGCCTGCGCACGATCGTGGCCGAGGTCGCAGCCCGCGACGACGTCTCGCGCACGCTCGGCGGTGAGCACGCCGTCCGCGACCGCGAGGTCGAGCTCGCATGGGGCGTGCACCACATCTCGATCGACCCCGAGGACGCGATGCGCGAGTACCTCGTCGACCAGCTCCCCTCGCGTACGCTCGCCGGGGTGCTGACCGAGAGCCGCACGTTCACGTACCTCGCCGCCGCGACGCCCGGCATGCGCGAGCTGCTCACGATCGGGAAGGTCTGGGAGCTCGCGCAGGACGAGCGCCGCCGCAGCGCCGACGACCCGTACGACCTCGTGATCCTCGACGCGCCGGCGACCGGCCACGGCATCGCCGTCCTGACCGCGCCGCACACGTTCGCCAAGGCCGCGCGGGTCGGGCGCATCGCGCGCCAGGCGTCGATCATCGATGCGCTCGTCACCGACCCGCAGCGGACCGCGGTGATCGCCGTCGCGCGCCCCGAGGAGATGCCGGTCAACGAGACGCTCCAGCTGCGCGGCGCGCTGGAGCGCGAGGTCGGGCTGCCCCTGACGCTCGCCGTCGCCAACCGCGTGACGCCCGGGCGCTTCAGCGCGGCCGACACCCGCGCGGTCGCCGGCTGCGGCGACGGGCCGGTCGTGCGGACGGTGCTGCGCAGCCACCGGCGCGCGCACGCGCAGCGCGCGCAGGTCGCGCGGCTGCGGCGCGGCCTGGAGTGCCCGGTCGTGAGTCTGCGAGAGCTGTTCCGCCCCGCGCTCGACGCCGACGCGATCGGCGCGCTGGCGAGCGACCTGGAGCGGGTGCTGTGAGCGGGCTCGCCCCGGGAGCGGCGGATCGGCCGAGCGAGCGTCGGCGCGCAGCCGCCGGGAGCCTCGCGCGCACGCTCGACGGCAAGTCGATCGTCATCTGCGCCGGCTCGGGCGGCGTCGGGAAGACGACGTCCTCCGCGGCGATCGCGATGGGGCTCGCAGCGCGCGGGAAGCGCGTTGCCGTGGTCACGATCGATCCGGCCAAGCGGCTGGCGGACGCACTCGGCCTCGACGCGCTCGACAACGAGCCCGCCCTCGTCGACCCCGCGCGGTTCAGCGCCGCGGGTGTCGAGATCACCGGCGAGCTGTGGGCGATGACGCTCGACGCCAAGCGCACGTTCGACGAGCTGATCGAGCGCCTGGCGCCCGACGAGCGCACCCGCGACGAGATCCTCGGCAACCGGATCTACCAGCAGCTGTCCGGTGCCGTCGCCGGCTCACAGGAGTTCACCGCCGTGGCGAAGCTCTACGACCTGCACGCCTCCGAGCGCTTCGACGTGCTCGTCCTCGACACGCCGCCCTCGCGCAACGCGCTCGACTTCCTCGACGCCCCGGACCGCCTGACAGGCTTCTTCGAGGGTCGCGCCCTGAAGGTCTTCCTCGCCCCGACCGGCCTGGCGGCGCGCGCGATGGGCCGGGGGACGGCCGTCGTGTTCGGCGTCATGAAGCGCCTCACCGGCGTCGACCTGCTCGAGGACCTCAGCGTCTTCTTCCTCGCGCTCGGTTCGCTGCTGGACGGCTTCCGCGAGCGCGCCGAGGGCGTCGGGCGGCTGCTCGGCGACCCGGGGACGACGTTCCTCGTCGTCACCTCGCCCGAGCGCGAGCCCGCCGAGGAGGCGATCTTCTTCCGGCGCAAGCTGCGTGACGCCGGGATGCCGTTCGGCGGTCTGGTGATCAACCGTGTCCACGAGCTCGACGGCGCCGGCGAGGCGCTCCCGGACCCCGAGGCCGTCGCGGCCGAGCTCGCCCCCCGGCTCGGCGCCAAGCTCGCGGCGAAGGTCGCCCGCACCTACGGCGAGGCGCTGACGATCGCCGAGCGCGACGCCGCGTCGATCACACGGCTGAAGGCGGAGACCGGCGACCGCAGGCCCGTGCTCGTGCCCGAGCTCGACGGCGACGTGCACGACGTGGGCGGCCTGGTGGCCGTCCACGCGCATCTGTTCGCCTGAGGCCTACCGCGCGCCGTCGACCCGCGGCAGCGCCGCGACCCGCACGTCTGCAGACACCGCCGCGACCTCGCCGGGAACGGCGCCGAGGTTGACGCGCCGCACGAAATCCTGGCGGCGCCCGAGCGGCGAGAAGAAGTTGTCGTAGTGCGTCGGGACGACGATCCGCGGGTCCAGGCGCGGCAGGATCCGCTCCCAGTAGCGCGGCGTGACGCTGCGCCCGGCGACCCCTGCCAGGAAGACGTCGACGGGGCCGTCGCGCAGCTGGGCGTCGTCGAGGTCCGCGCTGCCCTGGTGGTAGAGGACGATGCCCGCCACGTCGATGCGGATGCCCCAGACCGCGCCGCAGCGGTAGGCGCCGGGCGCGAGGGCGTCGAGGTGGTCGCAGGTCAGCTCGCCGTCCATCGGCACCCTGCGGCCGAACAGGAGCTTGGAGTGGCGGCTCGGGACGAAGCGCACGACGAACGGCCCCAGCTCGTAGGGCTGGTGCGGGACGACCTCGACGGCGAGCTCGCCGAGACCGTGGAGGCGCATGAGGTGCGCGAGTGACGGCGAGCCGTACGCCCTGGCCCGGTGCCGGCGCGCGATCGCGGGCGCGTCGACGGCGTGGTCGAAGTGGGTGTGGCCGACGAGGACCCCGGCGACCGGGCCCGGGGCGGCGGCGAAGCGGTCGATCATGCGCTCGTCGGGCATCGCGACGCGGCGCAGCAGCAGGGAGCGCAGCGGCACGCGCGAGACGTACGGGTCGATGAACACCGACACGCCCTCGTACGTCAGGCGGTAGCCGGAGACCCCGAGCCATGACAGCTCCAGGCCGGGCGGCAGGTCCAGCGGGACGGCCTCGAGCTCGCGCAGAGCCTGGGCGTCGTCGGTCGCCGGTGCGGGCACATGCGAAGCTTCTCACGATGGCGAAGCTGATCTTCTCCTCGATCACCTCGCTCGACGGCTACGTCGCCGACGCGGACGGGAGGTTCGACTGGGGCGTGCCGGACGCGGAGGTCCATGCGGTCGTCAACGACCTCGAGCGGCGGGCCGGCACCCACCTCTACGGGCGCCGGATGTACGAGGTGATGGTCGCCTGGGAGACGCTGCCCGCCGGCCCCGAGCAGCCCCCCGTCGTACGCGACTTCGCGGAGATCTGGCGGGCCGCCGACAAGGTCGTCCACTCCACGACGCTGCAGGAGGTCACGAGCGCCAGGACGCGGCTCGAGCGCGCGTTCGACCCCGCCGCGGTCCGGCAGCTGAAGGCGACGGCGGAGCGCGACATCACCGTGGGCGGGCCCGGCCTGGCGGCCCAGGCGTTCGCGGCCGGGCTGGTCGACGAGCTGCACCTGTTCGTCGCGCCGGTCGTCGTCGGCGGCGGCACACGCGCCCTGCCCGACGGCGTCCGCGTGCAGCTCGAACTGCTGGACGAGCGTCGCTTCGCCGGCGGCATGGTGCACCTGCACCACCGCTGCATCTAGCCCCTCAGGTCCAGGCGCCAGTCGTTGCAGCGCATCGTGGTGCCCGGCGGGTGCTCCAGGTCGATCTCCCCCAGCAGCGAGAAGCCGGCCGCGCGGCACACCGCGTTGGACGCCGCGTTCGCGACGGACGGGAAGGCGTGCATCCAGCGGTGGCGCTGCTGGGCGCGGGCGACCGCGATCGTCTCGAGCGCCGCCGCGCGCGCGATCCCGCGCCGCTGGAAGTCCGGCAGCACGGACCAGCCCATCTCGTAGACCGTCTCGCCGCGCCACTCGTGCTCCCAGTAGCCGACCCAGCCGGCCGCCTCGCCGCTCGCCTCGTCCACGACGCGGAACGTGCCGGTGGCGGCGGGATCGTGCGGCGCGGTGTAGCGGGCCTGGCGCTCGGCGAGCTTCGCCTCGCTCTCCGCCCCGCCGAGATGCTCCATCATCCCCGGATCCCCGGTCAGGCGCCGCAGGAGCGGGAGGTCCTCGTCGCCCCAGGGCTCGAGGCGGATCACGCCCATCCCGTCTAGGAGACGGTGTGGTGCTCGGCGTCCGCGTGTGCGGCGCCGGCGCCCTCCTGCGCGAGGATCGCGTCGGCGAGCGTGCGCAGGTCGGGATCCAGGTGGCCGCAGAGGACATCGCGCAGCAGCGCGCGCAGATGCCCGCCGAGCTCGCGCGTGAGCTGCTCGAGCTGCGGGTCGACGGCGAGGCCCGCGACGACGGCCCGCTCCAGCGAGATCGTGTGCGCGATGCGCTCGGTCAGACGCCCGCGGTCGGCCGGCTCGGCGCACAGCGACGCCAGGCGACCGGCGAGCCGCCCGGACGTCGCGCCCTCGGGCTCCAGGAGCGCGCGCAGGGCGAGCAGCAGGTCCGTCAGCGCCTCGGCGGGCGCCGGGCGCTCGCAGGCGAGCTCGTAGCGGCGCAGCGCCCAGGCGACCTCACCCGAGCGCGGCGTGCGCCGTCCGATCAGGCTCAGGAACGCGCGCAGCTCGTCCTCCTGCTCGGGAGCGATCACGACGTCGTCCTCCGGCGCGGGCGACGTGGCGAGCGGCAGCGGCTGCCATGGGGCGTTGTCGGTGCGCGTCCAGGCGACGGGCGCGAAGGCGACGGGCACCGTGTCGTACAGGCGCAGGCCGACGAGCAGGCGGCGCAGTCGCACGCGTGCGTGGGCCAGTGGCGAGGGGTCACCGGCGGCCGGCTCCCAGCGCAGCACGGCGAGCGTCTGCGGCAGGCCGGCCCCCCTCGACCAGCGCACCTCATCCGGCGCGTCGAGACAGACGTCGCCGCGCATCAGCGACAGCCCCTCGCCGATGCCCAGGTCGCCGGACTCCGAGGTGAGCTCCAGCCCGTGGATGACCGCGACGACGATCGTCTCGGTCCGCCCGTCACCGACGACGGTCTCGTACTCGCGGAAGGCGAGGTCGAACCGCTCCTCGTGGAAGACGAAGTCGCTGGAGTCCTCGAACACGCGGGCCAGGAAGCAGTGCAGCGCGGCGTCCGCGCGGTCGCGGCCGGCGGCGTGCGCGGGCGCGCCGCGCACGTCGAGGTAGTCGTCAAGGCGGCCGGCGGCGACCAGCGCGTGCGCGGCGGCCAGGTAGCTCGGCAGGCGGGTCAGGACGCCGGAGCGCTCGCGGATGAAGTCGCCGGTCAGGGGCCGGTAGCAGTACAGCGGGGAGTCGCGGCGCCCGCCCTCGACGACCTCGAAGGAGAGCTCGTGACCCTCGTGCGTGTCGGACGCGAGCTGCCACGCGGCCTCCTCGCAGAATTCGTGCATCGCGGAGCGAAGCTGGCGGAGGTGCATGGGGCGCGGTTCGGCGGCGCGTGCGCGCTTCCTCCCGGGCGCACCGGCGCTTGCAGGCCCTGCGGCGCCCGGAACGGGGCTGCAGGTTCCGGAGCGCGAACCCGTGCAACGTCGCGCGCCGGGGGTCGCGCGCGGCTCGCGTCGCCGAAGGACGGAGCATGGAGCGTGCCGCCGCCGCCATCCCGCGCCCCGCCGCGATCCTCGTCGCGGCTCTGCTGCTGCTCCCGCTGAGCGCACCCGCCGCGCGGGCCGCCTCGAGCGGCGGCGCCGCCTACGGCCAGGCCAGCCAGGCACCGCAGACGCTCGCCCCGACGCTGCCCCCCGGCGGCGTCGATCCCTCGCAGCCCGATCCGGCGCCCACCCCGGCGCTCCCCGACCCGGCGACGCCCGTCCCCGCACCGGGCGCGGGCCAGACCGCGCGGGTCCTCTCGAACGGACTCGCCGTGGCACCCGCCGGCGCGCCCGCGGTCGTGCGCGCGATCATCGCCGCCGGCAACCGCATCGCCACGATGAAGTACGTCTGGGGCGGCGGTCACGCGCGCTGGGAGGACCGCGGCTACGACTGCTCAGGCTCGGTGAGCTACGCCCTGCACGGCGCCGCGCTGCTCGACAGCCCGCTCGTCTCCGGCGACCTCGCCCGCTGGGGTGAGCGCGGGCCCGGCACCTGGATCACGATCTACGCGAACGCGGACCACGTCTACATGACCGTGGCGGGGCTGCGCTTCGACACGTCGGGCCAGCGGCAGGCCGGCACCCGCTGGCAGAGCGCACTGCGCTCGAACCGCGGCTTCCACGTGCGCCACCCGGCCGGCCTGTAGGACACTCGCGGTCGTACCATGGCGGTGATGCACGAGCACGCCGCACATGACGAGCACGCCCACGTCCACGGCCCCGGTTGCGGGCACGTCGGCATCGTCCACGAGGGGCACATCGACTTCCTCCACGACGGCCATCTGCACCACCCGCACGGCGACCACGTCTGCGAGCACGTCATCGCCGTCGACGAGCAGCACCCCGACCGCTGCGACAGCGGGCAGGCGGCCGCCGCGCTCGATCCCGGCCACGTGCACGGCCCCGGCTGCGGCCACGAGCCGGTGCCCCACGGCGACCACGTCGACTACCTCGTCGACGGCCACCTGCACCACCCGCACCAGGGTCACTGCGACGACCACGGGTCCGTGGCGCTGACCTGAAGGTCGCGCGGTCGATCGCGACGCGCCCACGGCCACCGGTGTCGACCTCTAGCCTCCTTCGGGATGGCTCGCGTGCACGCCACCTCCGAGACCTGGGCCGCGTCCGCCGCGCGCACGATGTCCGACGCGGGATACCGGCGCGGCGGCGCGCGCGCCGCGGTGCTCGAGCTGCTCGACGGCCAGTCGTGTGCGCTCACGGCGTACGAGATCGAGGAGGCGCTGCGCGCACGCGACCGCGCCGTCGGCCGCGCCAGCGTCTACCGGATCCTCGACGAGCTCGAGGCGCTGCACCTCGTGACCCGCGTCGACGTCGGGCAGGGCCAGGCGCGCTACGAGCCCGCCCGCGCCGACCACCATCACCATCACCTCGTCTGCGACGTCTGCGGAACGGTGATCCCGTTCCACGACGCGGCGCTCGAGCGGGCGATCGTGGCGCTCTCGCGCGACGTCGACTTCGACGTCACCGAGCACGAGATCGTGCTGCACGGCGTCTGCGCCGGCTGCCGGGAGTAGCTCAGGCGTGAGCCGCCGCGGTCCGGCGGCCGCGCAGGGCGGTCGCCGCGCGCCACAGCAGCGCCAGCCCGTAGAGCGTCAGGATCGCGGCGGTCACCGACGCCCCCGCGGCGACGCTCGCGTGGTAGGAGAGGTAGAGCCCGGCGACCGATCCGGCGAAGGCCACCAGCGTCGCGGTCAGCATCATCGCCGCCATCCGGTCGCAGAGCACGCGGGCCGTCGCCGCCGGGCCGACGAGCATCGCGACGACGAGCAGGTTGCCGAGCGCCTGGACCGCCACGAGCGTCGCACCGGCCAGCAGCACCGCGAGCACCGCGTCGAACGGCGCCGGCCGGCGGCCGAGGGCGCGCGCACCGGCCCGGTCGAAGCCGATCGCCATGAGCGTCGGATGCAGCACCGCCAGCACGACGACGATCGCGGCCCCGAGCCCGGCGGCGAGCCGGATGTCGAGGTCGCTGACGCCCAGGACGTCGCCGAACAGGATCTCCCCCAGGCCGGCGGGCGTGCGCGGCGAGAGCCCCATCAGCACGCCGAGCCCGAGCAGCGCGGTCACGACGACCGAGACCGCGACGTCGGAGTCCAGCCGCGGGACCCGCGCGACGACGACGATCGACAGCGCCGCGATCACGAGCCCGACCGCTCCGCCGACGAGCAGCGGCACGCCGAGCAGCGCCGCCCCGACCAGGCCGGGCAGCATCCCGTGGGCCAGCGACTCCGCGCTGTAGGACATCCCCGAGAGCACGATCCAGCAGCCAAGGCCGCCGGAGACGACGCCGAGCAGCGTCAGCTCGAGCATGGCGCGGACGACGATCCCGTGAGTGAGCGGGTCGGTCAGCCAGGCGATCACGAGCCGTGGCCGCCGTGGTCGTGGTGGTGATGGTGCGCGGGGAGGATCCCCAGTTCGACGCCGCCGGGGAGCGTGACGATCTCGCTGCCGTAGGTGCGCTCGATGACCTGCGCCGTCAGCGTGCTCGCGGGCGGGCCGAACGCGATCTGCACGCGGTTCAGACACAGGACGCGATCCCACGAGCGCGCCTGCTCGATGTCATGCGTGGCCATCAGGAGCCCGCGGCCCTCCGCCGCGAGGTCGTCGAGCAGCGCGCGCAGGCGCTCGGCGCTGGGGACGTCCAAGCCCGAGAACGGCTCGTCGAGCAGCAGCAGCGGGGCGTCCTGGACCAGCGCACGCGCGACGAGCACGCGCTGGCGCTGGCCGCCGGACAGGTCGCCGAACGTGCGCTGCGCGCGGTCCGCGAGGCCGACGCGGTCGAGTGCCTCCCGCGCGAGCGCGCGGTCGGCCCGTGACGGGCGCCGCCACCACGGCATCCGCGAGACGGCGCCCATCAGCGCGACGTCGAGCGCGCTGACCGGGAAGTCCAGGCGCGAGCGCTCGGTCTGCGGTACGAGCGCGACGCGCCCCGCGGGCAGCGCGAGCGCGCCCGAGGAGAGCGTCAGTTCTCCGGTGAGCACGCGGAAGAGCGTCGACTTTCCGCCGCCGTTGGGCCCCAGGACGCTGACACGCTCACCCCCATGCACGACGAAGGTCGCGCTCGCGACGGCGGGGACGGTGGCGCCGGGATAGGTCGCGGCGAGGTCGTCGGCGTCGACGAGCACCTCCCCGCGCGTCACGGGCTCGGGCATGTCACCCTCCCGCCCGTCATGCCGCGCACGAGCGCGGCCGTGTTGGCCCGCTCCATGCCCAGGTACGTCGATCCCGGCGACCCCTTGGGGCCGAGCGTGTCGCCGTAGAGCCGGTTCTGCGCGCTCGCACCGGTGTCGGCCGCGATGCGGTCTGCGAGCTTCGCGTTGATCGAGCTCTCAGGGAAGACCGCGCTGACGTGCTCGCGGCGGATCGTGTCCTCGAGCTGCGCCAGCGCCCCTGCAGACGCCTGTGCCTGGGTCGTGTTCGACGGGATCACCGCGCCGACGATCCGCAGGCCGTAGCGCCGCGCGAAGTACGCGAAGGCGTCGTGCGAGGTGACGATCCGCCGCTGCGCCGGGGGGACGCGCGCGATGCACGCGCGGATGCCCGCGTCGAGCGCACGCAGCCGGCCGCGGTAGGCCGCGGTACGCGCCGCCAGCGCCGGGGCGGCGGACGGGTCGGCGGCCTGCAGCCGCGCCCCCACGAGCGCGGCGGCCGCCTCGACGTCGCCGGGGTCATGCCACCAGTGCGGGTCCTGCCCCCCGGCAGCCTCGCCGGTCCCGGCCAGCCGCGTGGGAACCTGCGCGCCGACGTCGACGACGGTGGCATCGGACCCCGCGTCCCTGATCGCGACGCGCATCCAGTCGTCGAGCCCGAGGCCGCTCAGCAGGACGACGTCGGCGTCGGCGACGGCGGCGACGTCGGAGGGCCGCAGCTCGTACTGGTGCGGGTCGCTCCCCGGCTGCAGGATCTGGCGAACCTCGATGCGGTCGCCGCCGATCTGCCGCGCGATGTCGCCGAGCTGCGTCGTCGTGGCGACGACGACCGGGCGCGCGTTCGCGTCGCGGCCCCCTCCGCCACCGCAGCCGGCGAGGGCGAGGGCGAGGATGGTCGCGAGCGTGAACGCGACCGGCGCGGCGGGGCGACGGCGCAGGAGCGCGCGCGCCGCGGCCGCCAGGGCGAAGGTGGCGCCGCCGAGCACGGCGATCGCCGCCCCCGGCGGGGCGTCCAGCCGGAAGGCGAGCCACATGCCGGCGACGCCCTCGAGCGCGGCCAGCGCGACGGTCGCGAGCTGCCAGGCCGGCAGGCGCCCGCAGAAGAGGCGCGTGGTCGCGGCGGGCACGACGAGCATCGCCGTCGCCAGCAGCGCGCCGACCGCGGCGAGCGCAGCGACGGCGACGAGCGCGATCAGCACGACCAGGGCGACGTCGCTGCGCGATCGCGCCGCCGTCGCGCCCTGCTCCGAGAACCCGGTGGCCAGCCAGCGCGGGCCCAGCACGAGCGAGGACGCGACCGCGACGAGCGCCGCCGCGGCCGCCAGCCGCAGATCCGCGCCGTCGATCGTGAGCAGGCTGCCGAACAGCAGGCGGTCGACGTTCGCCTGCGAGTGGAAGACGTCGCTGGCGAGGATGACGCCGATCGCCAGCGCCCCCGCCAGCACGAGCGCGGTCGCGCTGTCGTTGCCCGAGGCGCGCCGGCGAGTCAGCCCGCCCACGAGGACGGCCACGATCAGCGTTGCCGCGAACGCGCCGAGGTTCGCCGAGAAGCCGAGCCCGTCGGCGAGCACGAGCCCGGGGAACGTCGCCGTCCCCGCCGCGTGCGCGAAGAACGCGTAGCCGCGCAGGACGATCCAGGTGCCGAGCATCCCCGAGGCCACGGCGAGCAGGAGCACCTCCAGGACGCCGCGCTGGAAGA
>JADGPM010000137.1 GCA_017882425.1 Solirubrobacteraceae bacterium | reverse complement strand
GGGCGACCGCGCCCTTCGACGTCGAGCAGTTCCGCGCCGGCATGGACGTCGAGCTCGAGCACGGCGTTCGCGACCCGCTGACCGACGTGACCGGCAGCGACCCGACGGTCACCGGAAAGATCGCGCTCGCGCACCTCAACGAGTTCCCGGACTACTACACGCGGCTGAGCGCGATGGAGGCCGAGGCCGAGGCCGCCTGGGCGGCGCGACGGGCGGCCGACAGCGCGTGAACTGACCAGACGGTCAGTATCCTCGGGTGCATGGCGACACCTGCTTCCGCACCGAGATCCCACGGATCGTCGGTCACCGCCGACATCGACTACGCCGACCTCTACCAGCGCTGGGAGCGCGGGAACTGGCAGGCGACGGCGATCGACTTCACGCAGGACCGGATCGACTGGCGCGAGAAGCTCACCGAGGAGCAGCGCCGCAGCGCGCTGTGGTTCTACACGCTGTTCTTCCACGGCGAGGATGCGGTGACGAACGGGCTCTCGCCCTACATCGAGGCGGCCCCGCTGGAGGAGCAGAAGTACTTCATCGCCACCCAGCAGGTGGACGAGGCGCGTCACGCCGTGTTCTTCAAGCGCTTCATGGACGAGGTCGTCGGCCTGGGCGACGGGACGATGGCGGGTGGGATGGACGCGACCGAGGGGCTCCTGACCTGGGGCCATCGCAAGGTCTTCGGCTATCTGGAGGAGGTCGCCCACCAGCTCCACCACGACCACTCCACCGAGATGCTCTGCCGCGCGATCACGCTGTACCACGTGATCATCGAGGGCACGCTCGCCCAGCCGGGCCAGCACTTCATGGAGACCTACCTGGAGCAGATGGACGTGCTCCCGGGCTTCCGCCAGGGCATCCGCAACGTCGCGCTCGACGAGCAGCGCCACATCGCCTTCGGCGTCAAGCTGCTCGCCGACGAGTACGCCAAGGACCCGGAGCTCGTCACGCGCGCGGTCACCGACGTGATCCGCACCGTCGGGCCGTGGACGACCGGGCTCGCCGCGCCGCCGAACTGGGACGACAGCTACTTCACGTGCTTCGGCTTCACCCACGACGAGCTCGCACTGGAGGGCACGCGCTCGCTCGAGTTCCGCCTCAGGGCGATCGGGCTCGACCTCGACGATCTCGGCCGGCGCTTCCCGCTGCCGATGGACCTGCCGCTCGAGGAGCGCGCGCTGCGCGGGCGCAAGATGCTCGAGGCGAACCTCATCGGGCCCGACCGCCCCGCCGTCCGCGATCCCGAGGCGGTCGGGATCATGTTCGACGCGATCCGCCGCCAGGCCGACCCGTCCGCCGTGAGGCCGGGGACGGTCATCCAGTGGGACTTCACCGACGCCGAGCCGTGGTACCTCACGCTCATGAACGGCCACACGAGCGTCGCGCAGGGGCGTCCGCCCCATGCGGACCTGCGGCTCGAGATGGCCTTCGACGACTGGGTCGACCTGTTCGCCGAGCGCGCCGATGCGCGACGGCTGCTGCTGCGGCGGCGCCTGCGCCCGCGCGGCGACCTGCGCCTGTTCCTGCGCCTGCCCAAGATCTTCGGGTAGAACTACGCACGAGATGCGGGTCCTCGTCACGGGAGCGAGCGGGTTCATCGGGGGCGTCGCGTGCGCGACGCTCGCGCACCGCGGCCACGAGGTGCTCGCGCTCGTGCGCCGGCCGGGGTCCGAGCCGCGCGGCGCGGCGGCCGTCGTCGCCGACCTGACCAACGCCGCCGCGCTGGGCGGCGCGCTCGCCGCGGCCGTGCCCGACGCCGTGCTCCACTGCGCGGCCGAGACGGGCGCCCAGCGCGACGGCGCGAAGCTGCGCGCGGCGAACGTCGACGGACTGCAGAACCTCATCGACGCGTGCGCCGCCCTCCCCTCCCCGCCGAAGGTCGTCTTCACCTCGACCGTCGTGACCGGCGACGGCGGCGGGCGCCTGATGACCGAGGAGAGCGAGCTCGTCGTCGAGACCGACTACGGGCGCTCCAAGCAGGAGGGCGAGCGGATGCTGCTGGCCTCCGGGCTCCCGGTCGCGATCGTCCGCCCATGCCACGTCTACGGCGCCGGCGGCTGGCTCGCCGCCGAGATGCTCCCGCTGCTCAGGCGGCCCGGGCGCTTCGCGGTGATCGGATCCGGCGAGAATCTCTGGGACGTCGTGCACGTCGAGGATGTCGCCATCGCGTGTGCGCTCGCGGCCGAGTCGGCACGGGACGGGGAGATCTTCCACTGCGCCGACGACGTCCCGACGACCTATCGCGAGTTCATGACGCGCGTCGCCGAGGCCGCCGGCACAGGACCGCCGCGCAGCCTCCCGATCTGGCTCGCGCGCATCGTCGCGGGCTCGGGTCCGGTGACGACGGTCGTGCGCTCGGGCCGCACGTCCAACGCCAGGCTGAAGACCAGGCTCGGCTGGCAGCCACGTTACCCCGACTCGCGCGAGGGGATCCCGGCGGCGATCGCGGCGCTGACCGCCGCGTAGCGCGCGCGTCGGTCGTCGTCCGCGGGCGTGCTCATCCCTCCTCGCCGCTGGTCGTCCGGCCCCGGACGTCGGCTCCCTCGTGCGCCAGCAGCCAGCGCTTGCGCTCGAGCCCTCCCCCATACCCCGTGAGCCGCCCGTCCGCGCCGACCACCCGGTGGCACGGGACCACGAGCGACACGGGGTTCGCGCCGTTCGCCGCGCCGGCCGCGCGCGCGGCACCCGGGTGCCCGGCAGCCGCGGCCAGCTGCGCGTAGGACCGGGTCCCGCCGGGCGGGATGTCGCCGAGCGCGCGCCAGACGCTGCGCTGGAACACCGTTCCCCGGGCGGCCACGGGCAGCCCGCCGAGCGCTCCGACGTCCCCGGCGAAGTACGCCGCGAGCGCCTCCCCCGCGCCGAACGGATCACCCGCCGGCAGCGGTCCGGACCCCGCGCCACCGAGGAGGCGCTCCAGGCGCCCGGTGTCCTCGAAGTCCCCCCAGCGCAGCCCGCCGGATTCCGCGAGCACGACGAACGCGCCGAGCGGCGTGGCGACCCGGGTGCGGACGAGGCCGCTCATGCGGCGGTCCCGTCCGCGAGGCTCGCCCACAGATGGGCGACCGCGTAGGAGCGCCAGGGGCGCCAGCGCTCGTCGATGCCGGCCACGCGGTCCTGCCCGAGGCGCTCGAGCGCGCGGCGCACGCCGAGGTCCGATCCGAGGAACACGTCCGGGTCGCCGAGCACGCGCATCCGCACGTACGACGCCGTCCAGGGACCGACCCCGCGGATCGCCAGGAGACCGTCGGTGAGCTCGGCGGGGTCCGCGCCCGCGTCGACGACGAGGTCGCCTGCCGCGACGCGGCCCGCGAGCTCCACGATCGTCGCCCCGCGGGAGCGCGGCATGCCGAGCTTCGCGGGATCCGCCTCGGCCATCACGGCCGGCTCGGGGAAGCGATGGGTCAGGCCGCCGTCGGGCGCGGCGAGCGCGGTCCCGAACCGCTCGACGAGCCGGCCGGTGACGGTGCGCGCGCCGGCGACCGAGACCTGCTGGCCGACGATGGCGCGCAGCGCGAGCTCCCAGCCGTCGCCGTGGCCGGGGACGCGCAGGCCGGGCCGCGCGTGCACGAGCGGGCCCAGCACATCGTCCTCGCCGAGCAGCGCCTCGATGCCGACCGGGTCGGCGTCGAGATCCAGCAGCCGCCGCGTCCGCGCGGCGGCCGCCGCGAGGTCGCGCAGATCGTCCAGGCGCAGGCGGCAGCGCGCCTCGCGCTCGCCCAGCTCGATCTCGATCACCCCGCCGCCGTGCTCCAGGCGCAGCACGCGGCGGTAGCGCTCGGCGTCCCCCTCCTCGATGCCGGGGACCGCCCGCAGCGCGAGATGGCGCAGCAGCGCCGCCCGGTCGAGGGGGGCGCGGAAGCTCAATCGCAGCTCGAGCCCCGCACCCGGGTCGCCTCCGGAGCGCCGGCGTGAGCGGCGGCGCATATCGGTCGGCGTGGTGGCGAACAGCTCCCGTACGGCGTCGTTGAACTGCCGCACGCTGCCGAATCCCGCCGCCGAGGCGACGTCGGAGAACGGCAGCTCGCTGCGCTCGATCAGCGTGCGCGCCGTCTGCGCACGGTGGGCGCGCGCGAGCGCCAGCGGGCCGGCCCCGACCTCGTCGACGAGGACGCGCTGCAGCTGGCGCTCGCTGTACCCGACGCGCGCGGCGAGCCCCACGACCCCGTCACGGTCGACGACACCGTCGGAGATCAGCCGCATCGCCCGCCCGGCGACATCGGCGCGCGTGTTCCAGGCGGGCGACCCCGGCGCCGCGTCCGGGCGGCAGCGCTTGCACGCGCGGAAGCCCGCACCGCGGGCCGCGGCGGCGGTCTCGAAGAAGCGCATGTTCTCGCGCCTGGGGGTCCGCGCCGGGCAGCTCGGCCGGCAGAAGATCCCCGTCGAGGTGACCCCGACGACGAACCAGCCGTCGTAGCGGGGATCTCGCGCGCGGACGAACCGGTGGTAGCGCTCGAAGTCCTCGTCCATGGACCCATCGTGGCATGCGCACTGGCGGTTTTCGGACATCGCGGCGGGCGCGCGCGGGAGCGAGAGAGGGCGCCCCGCAGGGCGCCCTCGGCACGACCGGAACGTCGGCGGCTGCTACGCGGCGCCGTCGCCGTCGGTGCCCGCCTCGTCGGCGGCGGGGGCGGGTGCCTCCTGCGCGACGGGCTCGGCGGGCGCGGCGGGAGCCGGCGGCGCGGTGACCGGCGGCGCCGTGGTGGAGACGTAGTCGAACTCCTCCTCAGCCCCGAACATCAGATCGAGGACCTTGTTGCGCAGGCCCTCGCTGAGCGCGATCGCCAGCACGCCGCCCACGGCGACGATCACCAGCGCCCGCCCCCAGTGGCGCTTCTTCTTGTGCTTGCCGATCAGGCCGGCGCGCACGCCGACGAAGGCCGCGCCCGCGGTCTTCAGGCTGTTCTGGAGCTGCTTCTCGTCGAACAGCGCGTTGACGGGGTGCTTCGAGCGCGTGAGCTGGTCGTAGGCGTCGCGCGCCGAGGCGTACGCCGCGCGCGCGTTGTCGCGGATCTCGGCGTCCTCGATCACGCGCTTCACATACGGGTGCGAGAGCGCCTGGTGCACGGCGTTCGCGGCGTTGTCGGTTGCGGACATCTGGCTCGTCTCCCTGGTGTGTGGTCCGCGGCCAGCATAACCCGTCACCGCTGCCGCCGAAACCGCGCCCGGATGATCGATTCCGCGGGGCCGCGGAATCCGCTCACCTAGATCTCGTACTCGGCGCCCTCGTGCGCGAGCTCCGCCGCACGCCCGAACGCCGCGCTCGCCTTCGCGAGCGCGTCCTCGGCGTCGAGCTCGTCGGAGATGTGCGTCACGACGAGCCGCGCGGGCGCCGCGGCCTTCGCGTGGGCCCCCGCCTCCTCGGCGGTGAGGTGGCCGCGGATGCCGTCACGCTCCGGCCGCGGCAGGGTGGCCTCGAGCATCAGCAGGTCCGCGCCCGCGCCGAACGCGACGATCTCCTCGTTGGGCGCGGAGTCGGCGCCGAAGACGAACCGCGGTCCGCCGCCGACCGGCGAGATGTCGATCGCGCACGTCGGAACCCAGTGCGGGACCGAGCCGAAGCGCAGCTGCACCGCGCCGACCTCGACGACATCGCCCGGCTCGTACTCCTCGGCGGCGAACGCGTCGCTGATCAGCGTCGGCGCACCCCACAGCCCCGACAGCGTGCGCATGAGCTCGATGCCGCCGGGCGGCAGCACGAGGCGCGGGCGGGCGGGGCTGTCCGTCCCGGGGTAGCCGGCGACGGGCCAGGGCTGCTGGCGCGCGGAATAGGTCAGCGCGTAGGCGAACGGCACGAGGTCCAGGCAGTGGTCGGCGTGCAGATGGCTGACGACGATCGCGTCGACCTGCGTGTAGTCGCAGCGCGCGCGGAGCTTGCCGAACACGCCGTTGCCGCAGTCCACGAGGACCCGGGTTGCGGCTTCCTCCACGAGGTAGCCGCTGCATGCGCCGCCCGCGTCCTGCCAGGACGGCGACTTGCCGATCACGGTGATGTGCACCCTGCCCTCAGACCCTCCTTCTGGGACTCTACCGGCGTGAACGAGTTTCAGATCGCCATGATCGCGCTCGGCGGCCTGCTCGTGATCGGCGCCCTGCTCTCAGGGCTGACCAACCGCAGCTTCCTCTCGCTGACCGCGCTCTACGTGCTCGCCGGCTTCGCGCTCGGCGACGGCGGCCTCGGCGTCCTGAACTTCACGGCGCGCGAGCACTTCGTCTCCGACCTCGCCGTGATCGCCCTCGTCGTGATCCTGTTCCGCGACGGACTCGAGATCGATGGCGAGCTGCTGCAGCGCGAGTGGCGGCTGCCGCTGCGCAAGCTCATACTGGCGATGCCGATCACCGCCGGGATCGTCGCGCTCGCCGCGCACTGGATCGTGGGGCTCGGCTGGCTCGAGTCCTGCCTGCTCGGTGCGCTGCTCTCGCCGACCGACCCGGTGCTGTCCTCCGCCGTGGTCACGAATCCGCGGGTGCCGCGGCTCGTCCGCCACTCGCTGAACCTCGAGTCCGGCCTCAACGACGGGCTGGCGCTCCCGCCCGTGCTCGCGTTCAGCGCAGCGCTGGCGGTCGGGCAGAGCGACTTCGTCTGGTGGCGGTTCATCCTGGAGGACGTCACGATCGGGTTCGCCGCGGGCATCGCGATCGGCTACGGCGCCTCGGTCCTGCTGCCGCGCCACGGGTCGCTCGAGCGCGGGATCCCCGATCACCAGAAGGTGCTGTACGCGCTCGGCGTCGCCTTGCTGACCTACGGCGCGCTGGCGTACGGCGGGCACGGCAACCCCTTCATCGCCGTCTACGTCTGCGCGATCACGCTGGGCGTGCGCCGGCCGGACCTGCGCGGCTACGTGGAGTCGGGCGCCAGCGAGATCGTCGAGATCGTGAAGCTCGGCGTGTTCGTCGTCTTCGGCGCGATCCTGACGCTCGACGGGCTCTTCCAGGACGGCTGGGCGGCCGTCGTCTTCATGCTCGTGACGCTGCTCGTCGCGCGGCCCGTGGCGGTGTGGCTGGCGCTGATCGGGACGCGCACGCGGCTGGACTGGCAGACGAAGGCGTTCATGGCCTGGTTCGGGCCCAAGGGCGTCGCGACCATGACCTACTCGCTCTTCATCCTCGGCGAGGGCATTCCCGGCGCCACCGAGATCACGAACCTCGCCGCGCTGTGCGTGGTCACGTCGATCATCGCCCACGGGCTGACCGACACGCCCGGCTCGGACTGGATGGCGCGCCACGCCGAGCGCGTGCGCCTGCGGGCGCGGGCACGGGGGGAGCCGGAGCCCGCCGCGGCCGTCGCCTGACCATGGGGCCCTCGCGTCAGCTCGCGTGCAGCGCGGCCTGCTCGGCGGCGCTGGGGAACTGCCAGGTCGCGCGCGTGCGGCGCTCCTGGCGGAACACGAAGCGCATCTGCCGCGGGGGCCGCAGGCCTTCGGGATGGTCGGGCCGGAACGTGGCGCAGGCCTCGTCCAGGCTCAGCGCGCAGAGCATGTTGCGATGGAAGAAGCAGTCCTCGCAGGACACCTTCGTCGCCGTCGTACGCACCTTCGCCATCTCTCGAGCCGACCTCCCAGAACGGTTCATCAACGAGCAGAGTCGCCAATGAAGCACAGGGGCCGACGGGCGCGCAACGCCGGACCTCGCAAGGCGCATGTTTTTCCTGGGGAGGGCCGCGGAGCGATGTCGCAAACGACGGGCTTTCGCGCCTCGTGCCTCCTATGCCCGCCGCCGGCGGGCTCCTCCCGGGGCGTCGCACGATGACGGCGCAACGTGCGGGAAACGGCGATCCGAGATGATCGTCGGCGTGCCGCCCGCCGACCGCCCGACGCCCGCCGACCGCCCGCCGGCGGTGTGCGACGCCGTCGTCGTCGGGGCCGGGATCCTGGGGCTCGCGACCGCGCGCGAGCTGCTCGTGCGCGAGCCCGGCACGGCGGTCCTCGTGCTCGAGCGCGACACGATGATCGCGCGCCGGCAGACCGGCCACAACAGCGGCGTCATCCACTCCGGGCTCGCCTATGCGCCGGGATCGCTGAAGGCCAGGCTCTGCGTCGAGGGCGCGCGGCGCATGTACGCGCTCTGCGGGGAGCTCGGGGTCCCCGTCCTGCGCTGCGGCAAGCTCGTGCTCGCCCGCACCGAGGGCGAGCTCCCGCGCCTGGCCGAGCTCGAGCGCCGCGCGCAGGCCAACGGGGTCCGCGTCGGGCGACTGACCGACCGTGAGATCGCCGCCGTCGAGCCGCACGCCCGCGGCGTCGCGGCGCTGCACTCGCCGGACACGGGCGTGGTCGACTACGCGCGCGTCGCGGCCGCGCTGCGTGCCGACGTCGAGCACCGCGGCGGCCACGTCGTGACCGGCTGCGCGGTGACGCGCATCGACCCGACCCCAGGCGGTGCCCTGGTGCACCACGCCCACGGCGAGACGCGCGCGGCGAGCGCCGTGGCGTGCGCGGGGGCCGGGTCCGACCGGCTCGCCCGCGCCGGCGGCGGCGCGGCCGACCCGCGCATCGTCCCGTTTCGCGGCGCGTACTTCCGGCTGCGCCGGCCCGAGCTCGTGCGCGCGCTGATCTACCCGGTGCCCGACCCGGCGCTGCCGTTCCTCGGCGTCCACCTCACGCGGCGCATCCAGGGGGACGTCCTGGCGGGCCCCACGGCCCTCCCCGTCGCCGCGCGCGACGCCCAGCGCCTGTTCGCCGTGCGGGCGCGTGACGTCGCCGACACGCTCACCTGGCCGGGGACCTACCGGATGGCCTGGCGCTGGCGGCGACAGGCGCTGCGCGAGGCCGGCTATGCGATCAGCGCCGCGGCCTACGCACGCGAGGCGGCGACGCTGCTCCCCGAGCTGCGCCGCGCAGACCTCGTGCCGGCCTTCGCCGGCGTGCGCGCGCAGGCGCTCGGCCGGGATGGGGCGCTCGTCGACGACTTCGTGTTCGAGAGCGCCGGCAGCGTCGTGCACGTGCGCAACGCACCGTCGCCGGCGGCGACCTCCGCGCTCGCGATCGCCGCCGAGATCGCCGACCGCGCGCAGAGCACCGCCGCGCGCGCCCGCCCGTAGCCTCTTCAGCGTTCATGAAGATCCTCGTCACAGGCGCCAGCGGCGCCATCGGCGGCGCGCTCGTCCCGCAGCTGGCGCTCGCGGGCCACGACGTGCGAGCGCTCGCCCGCGACCCGCGGCGCGTCGTCTGCGCGGGCGTCAGCGACGTCGTGCGCGGCGACGTCGTCACCGGGGCCGGCCTCGACGAGGCGCTGGACGGCGCGCAGGTCGCCTACTACCTCGTCCACTCGATGGAGCCGGACGCCACGGGCGCCGGCGCGTTCGCCGACCGCGAGCGGCGCGCCGCCGACAACTTCGCCGCGGCGTGTGCGCGCGGCGGGGTGCGGCGCATCGTTTACCTCGGCGGCCTCGTCCCGGCGGGTCGCGCCCCCTCCCCGCACCTGCGCAGCCGGCTGCGCGTGGAGGAGACGCTGCTCGGCGCCGCACCGGAGTCGGTGGCGCTGCGCGCGTCGATCGTCATCAGCGCCGCCTCGCGCTCGTTCCGCTTCCTCGTGCGGCTCGTGGAGCGCACCCCGGTGCTGCCGCTGCCGGCCTGGCGCGATCACCGCACGCAGCCCATCGACGGACGCGACGTCGTCGCCTACCTGCTCGCGGCGGGCAGCTCGCCGGCGATCGACGGCCCGCGCTCGCTCGACATCGCCGGTCCCGACGTCCTCACCTACGGGGAGATCGTGGAACGCATCCGCGACGCGCTGCTGCTCGGCCGTCCAAGCCTGCGCCTCCCGTTCTCGCTCACGCCCGTGGCGAGCGTCATCGCGGCCCGGATCGCGGGCGAGGAGCTCGAGCTGGTCGGGCCGCTGATGGAGGGCCTGGCCGGCGACCTGCTGCCGCGCGACGACGTGGCACGCGCGCTGTTCGGCGTGCGCCTGCACCGTTTCGGCGCGGCGGTCGACCGTGCGCTGCGCGACTGGGAGGCCGTCGAGCCGCTTGCGGCCCGCTAGGTTGGCCGAACATGGGTGAGGTCATCGTCCAGATCGACATCGATGCGCCCCCGGCGGACGTCTGGGGGGTGGCCCTGGATCCGACCCGGCTGAAGGACTGGGTGACGATCCACCGTCACCTCGGCGCACACGACGGCGGGCCTCCGCGCGTCGGATTCACCATGACGCAGACCCTGTCGCTGCGCGGCGCACCGTTCCGTGTGCACTGGGAGCTCGTGCGCTGCGAGGAGCCGCGGGTCGCCGAGTGGCACGGTCGCGGGCCGGCCCACTCGCGCGCGGAGACGGCGTACACGCTGAGCGCCCGCGACGGCGGCACCCGCTTCGAGTACCGCAACGAGTTCTTCCCGCCGCTCGGGGTCGTCGGGCGGGTCGCACAGCGCGCCGTCGCCGGGAACATCCCGGAGACCGAGGCGCTCGCGTCGCTGCAGCGGCTCAAGCGCCTCTGCGAGCACCCAGTGCACCGGTAGAAGCCGCTTCACCCCCGTCTCACTGCGAAACAGGGGCGTCAGTCGCGTCAACTGCGGCACCGTGTCGCACTTATGCGTCACATTGGAGGAAGCCGGTGAATCGGCTCTGTGACCGCGGTACAGTGACGAAACCGTCCACGCACTCCCACTCGAAGGATTTCGGTGATATGGCAGATTTCGTCGATGAGAAGCGCCACGAGATGCAGGCGCGCTTGAAGGAGCTGCGCCCCCTGGTCGACGAATACCATCGCCTCGAAGCGGCGGTCGCCGCGCTCGAGGGCGTCGCCGTCGCACCCGCGGCCGCACGGGCCCCCGCGCGCTCGGCGCGCCCGGCGCGCCCGGCCGCCCG
>JADGPM010000136.1 GCA_017882425.1 Solirubrobacteraceae bacterium | reverse complement strand
TCGGCCTCGGCCTCGAGCCGCGGCGGTTCCAGCGCGTGTACGCCAGCGCCGCCGAAGGGCAGCAGCTGGCAGACGCGTTCACGCGCATCGTCGAGGAGGTCCGGATGCTCGGCCCGCTCGACTGGGGTCGCCCGGCGAGGCCGGCCGTGGCCGCGAGCCGAGTCCCTGACCGGCCAGAGCTTGTCGAGGCATCCGCATGACGCCCATCGCCAAGCACCGCTTCGCGATGTACTGGGCGTCGTCGTGCGGGGGCTGCGACATCAGCGTGATCAACCTGGGCGAGGCGATCCTCGACTTCGCCGAACACTTCGACATCGTTTTCTGGCCGGCGGTGATGGACGCCAAATACGCCGACGTCGAAGCGATGGACGATGGCTCGATCGACCTGACGCTCTTCTCCGGCAGCATCAGGACGACGGAGAACGTTCGCCTGGCACGCCTGCTGCGCCAGAAGTCGGCCGTGCTCGTCGCCTTCGGCTCGTGCGCCACTGAAGGCTGCATCCCGGGCCTGGCCAATCTCACCGCCACGGATGATCTGATCGCCACGGCCTTCGAGGGCCCGAGCACCGACAACCCGGAGCACATTCGGCCCAAGCCCAACTGGGCGTCGAACGGTTTCGAGCTCGAACTGCCTGCACTGCTGCCGATCGTTAACACGCTCGACCAGGTCGTCGAGGTCGACTATCGCGTGCCGGGTTGCCCGCCCGAGACAGAGCGCATCGCGGAAGTCGTTGCCCTGGTCGGCGCAGCGCTCGACGGCAAAGCGACGCTTCCCCCGCGCGGCTCCGTGCTGGGCGCCGGCCACTCGACGGTGTGTGACGAATGTCGGCGCGAGCGAAACGTCAAGCGTCTGGAACGCTTCAGCCGAATCCAGGCACTGCCGCCGCTCCAGCCCGACCTGTGCCTGCTCGAGCAGGGCCTGCCGTGCAACGGCCCGGCCACGCGCGACGGCTGCGGCGCGAAGTGTCCGTCAGCCGGCGCGCCGTGCATCGGCTGCTACGGCGCGGCCGACGGCGTGACCGACTACGGGGCGCGTCTTCTGTCCGCATTTGCGTCCGTCGTGGACGCCAACGAGGCCGACGACATCGACCGCATCCTCGACGGTCTGCCTGACCCGGTTGGCCAGTTCTACCGTTTCAGTCTGGCCGGCTCGTTGCTGCGTGCCGCGCGCACTCCGCGACAGCAGGCCGCGCTCGCTGGCGTCGCGCGCGAGGTGGCCCAATGACCACGCGCTTGACGATCGATCCGATCACCCGCCTCGAGGGCCACGGCAAGATCGAGATCTTCCTTGACGCAAACGGCGACGTCGATCGGACGTACTTCCAGATCCCCGAGCTGCGCGGTTTCGAGGCGTTCTGCGTCGGTCGACCGGTCGAGGAGATGCCCTCGCTGACCAGCCGCATCTGTGGCGTCTGTCCCGAGGCTCATCACCTGGCCGCGGCCAAGGCGGCCGACGCGGTCTACGGGGTCACGCCACCGCGGCCGGCGCTAATGCTGCGTGAGCTGATGTACGACGCGTTCTATGTGACCGACCACACGACACACTTCTATGCACTGAGCGGACCCGACGTGATCCTCGGCCCTGACGCCCCCGTCGCCGAGCGCAACATCCTGGGCGTCATCCACAAGGTCGGCGGCGAGCTCGGCGGCCGGGTGATCGACACGCGCCGTGCCGGGCACCGGGTGATCGAGATCATCGGCGGCCGCCGCGTTCATCCGTGCACGGCCGTACCGGGCGGCATGACCAAGTCACTGTCCGTGGCGGAGCGCGACGAGATTGCCCAGATCGCCACGCAGATGCTCGACTTCGCGAGCTTGAGCCTGGAGATCTTCGACCAGATCGTGACCGGCAACCCAGCGACCCGCGACCTGGTGCTGAGCGACCTGTTCCGTCACGAGACGTACTACGCCGGGCTCGTGGACGAGAGCGGCAAGGTTGCGTTCCTCGACGGCCGGATCAGCGTCGTGGCGCCCGACGGTGAGGCGCTCGGCACGTACGCGCCGGCCGAGTACCGCGACTGGATCGCCGAGCACGTTGAGCCCTGGACGTACCTCAAGTTCCCGTATCTCAAGCAGATCGGCTGGAAGGGCTTCGTCGACGGCAAGGACTCCGGCGTCTACTGCGTCGGTCCGCTCGGGCGCCTCAACGCCGCGACGGGCATGGCGACGCCGCGGGCGCACGAGGCCTACGAGCGCTATTTCGCGACGCTTTCCTCGATCGTCGACGGACGAAGGCAGCCCGTGCACCTGCGCGGCGCCAGCCACTGGGCGCGCCTGATCGAGATGCTCTACGCCGCGGAGCGCATGATCGAGCTGGTCAACGACGAGGAGATCACCTCCACGGACGTCCGTGCCGTGCCAACGGCCACGCCGACCGAGGGGGTCGGCACTGTCGAGGCGCCGCGCGGGACGCTGACCCACCACTACTGGACCGACGAGCGCGGCGTCGTTACCCGCGTGAACCTGATCGTGGGCACGACCAACAACTATGCGCCGATCACGATGTCGATCGACCGCGCGGCGCGCGGCCTGATCCACCACGGAGTCGTGGTCGATAACGGGCTGCTCGACAGGATCGAGATGGCCTTCCGCGCCTACGACCCGTGCTTCGGCTGTGCGACACACAGTCTGCCCGGGCAGATGCCGCTTGAAGTCACGCTGCGCGGCTCCGACGGGGCCACGATCGATGTCATACGCCGCGACTGACACAGCGGGGCAGCGGCCGACGATCGTCGTCGGGCTGGGCAACCCGATCCTGGGCGACGACGCCGTGGGCTGGCGCGTCGTGGATGCCCTGGAACAGCGGCTGGCCGTCGATGCCTCGCTGAGCGAAGCGATCGGCCCAATCGAGACGGAGCGGCTGGCAGTCGGTGGCCTCAGCTTGATGGAGCGACTCGTCGGCTACCAGCGCGCCCTGCTCGTCGATGCCGACGTCACGGGTTCGCCGGGCATGATCCGGGTCGCGCCGCTCGAGGAGCTCAACGGCCGTCCCGCGGCGCATCTCGACTCGGCACATGACGTGAGCGCCATGCGAGCGATCGAGGTCGCGCGCGACCTGGGCACCATCGTGCCTCGCCGCATTCTCGTGGTCACGGTCGGTATACCCATGGCCGCGCTCTTTGGGGACACACTGTCGCCGGCCGTGGCGGCCGCCGTAGAGCCGGCCGTCGACGCGATCATCGTCCAGCTCACCGGCGCGGCCGTCACTTAGGCCCTGCGATGCACGAGCTTGGCATCACCCGGCGCATCCTCGAGGTCGCGCTCGATCGCGCGGCAGAGGCGCACGCGACGCGCATCACCTGTGTCCACCTCGAGATCGGCGAGGCCTCGGACATGGCGCCCGAGTCGATCTCGTTGTACTGGCCGGAGGTCACGCGCGGAACGGTGGCGGCCGGAGCGAAGCTCATGTTCAGTGAAGCGCACGATCCGCTCGGATTTCGAATGACGGC